>NZ_AUTL01000049.1:0-18378 GCF_000498015.1 Pseudoalteromonas sp. TAE79 | reverse complement strand
TGGGCAGCGCCTGTTTGGCATTAATGCTACGTTATCGCCCATTTATGGGGAATAACCACACTACATAGGCTCTGCCTTGCCTAGATACCAAACAGACTGCTGCAAATTCAACCTTGAAAGATCAACAGACCCTAGCGCTGTATCTATTTTTTGATGGGCATAAAAAAACGCAGCACAAATAGGCTACGTTTTTATTCAATTTGTAGAGGCTACATTATCAGTTAATCTAGCTAAAACTACTTAAATTTAAATCAAATTGTATAAGCGCTTCACTTAGCAACTTTAACAATTTGCTTGCCGGTAAAACCACCAGCAAGTTGTTTATTAAGCGCTTGCGATACTGACTCAGCACTAAAGTCTACGGGCGTTATTTCTGGGTGTTTAATGTCGCCACTAACAGCGCCTTCAAGTAACAGGTTGCCCATAAAGCTCAAGCGTTGTTGTGCACATAAACTATTAGCAAGCCATGCACCACCAATCGATACAACGCTAATATTCGGCGCTCGGTGATACATTAAGTCTTGATCAAAACAAGGTAGCGGATTTAAGCAGGCAATACGTCCGCAAAAACGCATTAGCTCAATATTACGCTGAGTACACTCTCCACCTATCGTATCAATAACCGCATCAAAGCCTTGCGGGCCAAGTTCTCTGCGGATTTTTTCGCATAGCTTTTTATCGCTATAGTCAAAAACCACATCAGCGCCTAGCTGCTTAACCAATTTATGGTTACGCTTTGATGCGGTGGTAAATACATCTGCACCACGCTGTTTTGCATATTGAATAGCAAACTGCCCTACCGCTCCGGCTCCGCCTTCAATAAAAATAGTATCGCCTTCACTAATGCCTATTTTATCTAAGCTGATAAGTGCTGCCATACCGGCGCATGGAAGTGTTGCTGCTATGGCCGGATTTAAACCGCTTGGCACAACCGACACTGCAAAGTTAGGTACTTTGGTGTATTCGCTCAAAGCACCTTGCTCACCAATGTTGGCATGCCACATAACCCGCTGGCCAACATTTGGAAACACACCTTTATTAGCTTTAACCACAACACCTACAGCATCTAAGCCTAAAATGTGTGGATACTGCCATTTACAAAAGCCTGTTTTAGCAAATTGACCATCAACTGGATTTAAACCAACGTACTCTACTTTTACAAGCAGCTCGTTATCTGCACAGTCTGGAACAGGCAGCTCAGCATCTGCTAAGTCAATTGCTTCATTTGGTTCTGGCAGTACAATAGCGCGCATCGTTTGCAGGATAATGTATTCATGTAAATTTTCAGTATTTGGCATCAATATAACTCTACTTATTAGTGTCGTTTAACGCATAACTCCATTGGCCATTAAATGACTGGTAAGCATTTACTTTGGCAAGCAGTGAAGAAATTGTTGTTTCAACAGCATTTTCTTGTGCTATTAAAACATCCTGACGCGCATCTAACAACTCAAGGTAAGGAATTTGGCCTTCTTCATACATTGCTTGGGCTTGTAAAAATGCTTTATTAGCAAAGTCATAGCGCTCATCTGCAAAGCGTTTTTGCTGTGCCTGATTGACCAACAATTGCAGTGAAAGTTCACTTTCACTTAGTGCAGTTAATACCACTTGTTGATAATCGCTGTATGCGGCTTCACTTAAAAACTGCTGCGCGTCGCGCTGTGCTAATAATGCTGGGTAACTTAATAACGACCATTGTAACTGCGGCGCTACTTGCCACTGCTGATCAGTATTTTTTAAGCCTGTGCTGCCTATACTCACAACCCCTGCAAATGCAGATAAGCTAATATCTGGTAATAACGCTTTGCTAGCTGCAACACTTAAACTATTTGCTTGGCTAAAGTCAAACAGTGCACGGCTAATATCAGGACGTAAGGCAATGGCATTATTAGCGTTTTTTAGTGCAACGCTAAAGTCACGTTCAAGCACGCCTTGCTCGTTTTCAATAGCAATATTTTGCGCTAACTTACCGCTTAGTACTGCAAGAGCAGATAAATCGCTGTATTTTGCATACTCAATGGCAGGCATTAGTGCTTGTTGCTGCCTAAGCTGCGCCATAGTACGGTTTAAATCAAGCTCGTTTGCGACGCCTTCGTCAACACGGGCTTGAAGAACGTCAATACTTTGCTCAAGCGCTTCAATTTGAAGTGTAACAATGTGTTGTTTTTCAACATTACCTTGATAACTTACAAAGCCTTTAACAACTGACGATACTACTTCAATTTGCAGTAAGCGTACTTGCTCTGCTTGGCTCATGGCCGATGCATTTGCAGCATCAACCAACGCCGTAATGCGACCAAATAAATCTAGCTGCCAATCAAGTGCAACGTTTGCACTTGATTGGCGGTCATAAACGCTTGGTGCATCGCTTCGAGCTGCGCCAACATTTACGCCACCTTGCGGAAGGTACAGGGCTTTTTGCTCTCCTAATCGCGCTAATGCACTTTTAAGTGTTAGCTGGCTTGTTTGCAAATTATAGTTATTTGCAAGCGCACCAGTAACAAGCTCATTTAGTTGATCAGAATTAAGCTTTTTCCACCAGTTTGTTTCATCAGCAACGCTAACGTTACTAGCAATATTAGCTTTGGCAACAAATTCGTTAACGGCTTTTTGCTCACTCATGGTGTCTATTTTACTCGCACACCCGGCTAAAAACGCAGCGACTAATACCGCACTGACAGTTAGACTTGTTTTAAGTCTTTTTTGCATTAATTTAGTCATGAGTATTCTCCTGCGCTTTCTCTTTTTTGTTAGTCACTAACATATAAAATACCGGCGTAAACAATAGGCCAAACACGGTTACACCTATCATGCCTGAGAATACTGCGTTACCCATTGCGTGTCGCATTTCGGCGCCCGCACCGGTGGCAAGTACTAACGGTACAACACCTGCTGTAAATGCAATTGACGTCATTAATATTGGGCGCAAGCGCATACGACATGCCTCAAGTATTGCCTCTAAGTGCGATAAGCCTGAGTCGTGTCTGTCTTTTGCAAACTCAACCATCAATATTGCATTTTTAGAAGCCAACGCGACCAGTACTATTAACGCTATTTGGGTGAATATGTTGTTGTCAGAGCCGACAAACCACACACCTAACAAGGCTGAGAAAATAGTCATTGGTACAATTAATATAATTGCCAGTGGTAAACGTAAGCTCTCGTACTGCGCTGCAAGTACCATAAATACAAGTAATACAACTAACGGGAATACATAAACCATGGTGTTACCGGCAAGTACTTGTTGGTACGTTACTTCAGTCCACTCATATTCAATACCTGTTGGTAGTGTGTCTGCGAGTACTTTTTCAATAGCAACTTGTGCTTGATCAGAACTATAACCTGGCGCTGGGCTACCATTTAGTTCTGCACTTGGGTATCCGTTGTAATGCATAACACGGTCAGGACCAATTGTTGGTGTTACTGTTAATACAGAGCCTAATGGCACCATATTACCTGAGCGATTACGTACTTTTAAATTAAGTATTTGATCAGGGTCTAAGCGGTAGTCAGCATCAGCCTGTGCATTTACTTGGTACGTACGACCAAACATATTAAAGTCATTTACGTACACAGAGCCTAAGTAAATTTGCAGTGCATTAAATACTTCATCAAGTGGAATACCTTGAATAAGCGCTTGTTCGCGGTCAATATCAATATCCATTTGTGGAACTTGGATACGGAAACTTGAGTACAGACCCATTAATGCAGGGTCTTGTTGCGCTTTACCAATAACGGCTTGCAGGCTATTAAATAGTGCTTCAAACCCTTTATTAGCTCTGTCTTCTATTTGCAGTTTAAAACCACCTGTAGTGCCCAAACCTTGAATTGGCGGCGGTGGAAATACCGCTACAAATGCCTCATCAATGGCGGCAAAACGTTTATTCAACTGCGCCGCTATCGCCATCGCTGATTGGCTTGGATCGGTACGTTTGTCAAAGCTTTCAAGTGGTGTAAATACAATGCCGCTGTTAGGGCTATTTGTAAAACCGTTCACTGATAAGCCAGGAAAAGCAACAGTATGTGCAACGCCTGGTACTTCTAATGCAATTTGCTGCATTTGAGCAAGTACATCTTCAGTACGATCAAGGCTTGATGCGTCAGGCAACTGCGCAATAGCCACTAAATACTGTTTATCTTGCTGTGGAATAAAGCCACCAGGTACGGTATCAAATAACTTAATTGTGCCGCCAACAAGTGCAATATAAGCCACCATTACAACAACGGTCATACGGATTAGTTTTTGTACCAGTTTTTCGTACCCTTTAGCACCACGATTAAAAACGCGGTTAAATGGTTCAAATAACCAACGACCAAACAATTTATTAAGTAAACGCGTGAACGCATCTGGTTTTGCATCATGTGATTTTAATAACAGTGCAGCAAGCGCAGGCGATAACGTTAATGAGTTAAACGCTGAGATAATCGTCGAAATTGTAATTGTAAGTGCAAATTGCTTATAAAACTGACCTGATAAACCGGTAATAAACGCAGTAGGAATAAATACAGCACTTAGTACTAGCGCAATGGCAATAATAGGGCCTGTTACTTCGCTCATTGCAACGCGGGTTGCTTCAAGTGGCGATAAGCCTTTTTCAATATTACGCTCTACGTTTTCAACAACTACAATCGCATCATCTACAACAATACCTATGGCCAATACTAAGCCAAACAACGACAAGGTATTAATTGAGACACCTAACCACTGCATTACTGCAAACGTACCAATGAGCGAAATAGGCACAGCAATTAATGGAATAATTGATGCACGCCACGTTTGTAAAAATACAATAACAACAATAACTACCAGCACAATTGCTTCAAGCAACGTTGCAATTACCGCGTCAATTGAGCCGCGAACAAATACCGTAGGGTCGTACACAATGTCGTATTCAACACCAGTAGGGAAATCTTTAGATAAGCGCGCCATTGTTTCGCGTACTTGATCAGAAAGCTCAATAGCGTTTGAACCTGGGCGTTGGAATATTGGCATTGCAAGTGCCGGTTGATTATCAAGCTCTGCACGCAGTGCGTAAGTGTCTTGGCCTAAATCAACACGGGCTATATCAGATAAACGCGTTAACTGACCTTCGTCGCCTACTTTAATAATAACGTTTTCAAATTCTTCAATACTGTTTAAACGTCCTTTAACGTTTAAGAGTATTTGAAATTGGCTATCGTTTGAAATTGGCTGCGCACCTAAGCTACCCGCTGCAACTTGTTGGTTTTGCGAGCGAAGGGCAGCAACTACATCTGTTGCTGTTAATTCCCGTGCAGCAAGAGCATCTGGGTTTAGCCATACGCGCATTGAGTATTTGCCACCACCAAATAAACGAATATCACCTACGCCTGGTAAGCGTGCAATTTCATCTTTAATGTTTAAATCAGCATAATTAGATAAGTAAGCTGTGTCGTGCGTTTTTTCAGGCGAATATAAGTGCACCACCATGGTTAAATCGGGTGATGATTTTTCGGCTACAACACCTAAACGTTGTACTTCTTCTGGCAAACGTGGCAATGCACTGTTTACACGGTTTTGTACTTGTACTTGAGCACGATCTAAATCGGTACCTAAAGCAAAAGTTACCGTTAGTGTCATGCGTCCATCGCTTGTACCTTGCGAAAACATATACAACATGTTTTCAGTACCGTTAATTTCTTGCTCCAGCGGTGTTGCCACTGTTTGCGCGATAACGGTTGGGTTTGCACCCGGGTAACTTGCAGTCACAACCACTGTAGGAGGAACCACTTCTGGGTATTCACTTACTGGTAGTTGGAATAGTGAAATACCACCAGCAATTAAAATAACCAACGACAGCATTGCCGCAAATATTGGGCGCTGTATAAAGAAATGCGAAAATTTCATCAATAAACCTTATTGCTTAGCCACAAGTTGTGCGTTGTCGTTTGACAATGTAAATGCAACACCGCTTGTATCAATTGTTACTGTTTGTGGAGAGATTGGCATACCTGGGCCTACACGTGCTGGGCCGTTTACTGCAATTACGTCACCTTCGCTAAGGCCCGATGTAACCGCACGTAATGCACCGTAACGCTCACCAGTAGTGATAAGTTTGTATTCAAGTACGTTGTTTTCGCCAACCGTTAATACAAAACGATTTTTTAAGTCGGTACCAATTGCACGTTCTGGGATAATAATCGCGTCGCTAATAGAGTTGGCTGCAAGCTTAATACGTGCAAACGAGCCTGCGCGTAATTGGTTGCTGTCTTCATTAAATACCGCACGTACGCGTAATGTACCTGTTGATGAATTAATTTGGTTATCAATAAAGTTAATGTAGCCTTTGTATGCAAAATCGCTTTGACCCACTTTTTGCATTACAACAGTTTGATGGCTCGCAGCAGTAACATCATTGAAAGAGCTATTCCATGTGCGTTCATCAACATCAAAATAAGCATACATAGCTTGGTTTGAAACAATTGACGTTAATACGCTTTGACCCGCAAGTATGTTATTACCTTTGGTAATATTTGCGCGAGAAATAATGCCATCAATTGGTGATACTACTGACGTAAACTCTAAATCAAGCTCTGCTGAAGTAAGTTGTGCTTGAAGTGCAGAAAGCTGTGCTTCGCGTTGGCGTAGTGTTGAAGTACGCGCTTGTGCTTGCTCAGTTGAGATTGCCTTACGGTCTAATAAGCGTACCGCACGTTTGTCTTCACTTTTAGCTTGTTCAAGTGCGGCTTCTGCGCTGTTAATTTGCGCTTTTAAACTAGCAACCACAGCAGCAAATGGACGAGCATCTAATTGAAATAAAACATCGCCTTCTTTAACCACATCGCCTTCTTTAAATTCAATGCTATCGATGATTCCCGATACACGCGGCATTAAAGCAACTTCTTGTGGAGACTCTAAACGAGTTGTATATGTGTGCCAGCTTTGTACCGGCTTAACAAGCACCTGTGCTACATCAATTGGTTGAAGTTGCTGTGCAGGTGCTGATTGAGCTGTGCTCTCATCAGCACAACCCGCAAGTGTTAAAGATGCCGCAGTAAGTGCAGCAGCAATTAGATGTTTGTTCATGAAGACGCTCCATTGTTGATTAGCCTCGCATAATACGGATTAAACCCGTGCGTAAAAACCATAGATTTTTAAATTCATTAATGCCAAAATGGCATCAATAGATTAGTTAAGGTGTAATAATGGATACAACAAGTCGACTTTTAATGTTACTTGAAGTGGTTGAGCAAGGCTCTTTTGCAAAAGCTGCAGAAATCCGCAACATAGATCGCTCTGTTATATCTAAACAAATTAGCCGTTTAGAGGATGAGTTAGGCGTTAGGTTACTTAACCGCACAACGCGTTCATTTTCGCTTACAGCGGCGGGTGCCGAAATGATCAAAAAAGCCGCTGAGCTTAGAGAGCTGCTTGGCGAAACCGTACGCATGGCTGAAAACTACCATTTAGAACCGCGTGGCGTATTAAAAATCACTTCATCAACACTTATTGGTCGTCGTTATTTACAACCTGTACTTAATGATTTTCAAAAACGCTTTCCGCAAGTAGAAGTTGAACTGCGTTTAGACGATAGATTAGTAGATATAGTCTCTGAAGGATTTGATTTGGCTTTTCGTGTAGGTGAGCCTAAAGATTCGTCACTTATTGCACGTAAAATAGCGCGTAACCGATTATTAATTTTAGCTGCACCACAGTTTATTGAAACTTACGGTATGCCAAAAACAATCGAAGAGTTAGCGCAATTACCAGCAGCAAGCTATGCCAGTAATTCTATTCGAGTAGAAACCATAGATTACTACGATAGTAAGGGTGAACGCTGCGAGCAAAAAATAAAAAGTGTGTTTCGTGCTAATGATGCCGAGTCATTGTTAATGAAAACATTATCGGGCACAACTTACTTTGTCGCCCCTGCATTTATTATTGGTGATGAAATAATACAAGGTAAGCTAGTGCCTTTATTGACCGATGTAAAACTGATGGAGTTTAGTGCGATGTATGCCGTATATCCGCACCGAGATTTACCAGTGAGGACCCGGTTGTTTTTTGATGCTGTGCGCGAGCATTTAGGAAAAGATAAACCGATTTGGGAAAACGGGATCCCCAATTTTGAGCAAATGTATTAAGTAACCCTGCTTAAGCAACTACCGTTTCGTAGTCATGTTCTTTTTTAAACTTACAATACACTTTATTGCGACCAAATTGTTTTGCTTTGTATAACTGTTTATCTGCTTGGTTTACAAAGCTTTCCAATGAATTAGTACTTTTAAATTTTGCAACACCAATACTGGTTGTAACATTAATTGCAAGGCCGTCAATGTCAAATGTGGTATTTTCAAAACGTGCTCTTATTTGTTCAGCGGTATTAAGTGCAGCCTCTTCATTTGCAAAAGAGCTAAATAAAGCAAACTCTTCACCGCCTACTCTAAATACATACCCTCTACCAAGGACAACTCTTAGTAAAGTGGCCACCTCGACAAGTACTTGGTCACCCACACCATGGCCATGCTCATCATTTACCTGTTTAAAAAAGTCTAAATCGAGTAAAAACAAATATAACTGCGACTTATCTTTTAGTTCTACTTCAAAGTAGTGGTTCATTGAAAGGCGGTTACCTGCACCCGTTAATGGATCAAGTAACGCTAAATTTTTAAGGCGCTTTGAAAAATGCGAGCGGCTTCCTTCAAAAACATGAGAAATCGCCCAAATACAAAATAAGCACAGATTAAATTAAGGGATAAGTTAAAAGTTTCAAAGGGGGTAAGAGTAGACTTACTCCCTAAAATAAGCACTTGGATAACTAATAAATTTGCAGAGAAAATTACACCGTATTGTTTACCTAACAACAGGTAGTACAAAATAGGTAATGCAAACGACCATACAAACACACCATTACGTGGCGATGCTAAGTATGTACCTAAAATAATGATTAACGTTACCAGTGCGCACATTATTAAGGATTGCCAAAACTGTAGTGGACGGCGTGTAACTGAAATATAAGTAAATATACAATAAACGGAAAAACATATTTCGATATAGCCAAGTAATGGAAAGTTATTTACGGTTAAATTAACACTCGCAAATACTAGCGATAAAAAACCAAAACAAAGACACATCCATCTAAGAACGCTCTTCCTTAATGATTTAGTGCTGTTAAGTGCCGCAATATCCATTCTAATCACTTGATAAAATATAAAAAGTAAGTTTAACGTGAAAATATAATTTAACAAGCCTTGTTGGTATAGAGCATGTAAACACAACCTGTTATTTGATTCTTTAGGATGATATAGCGTATTTTAGAGACACGTTTGGTGATTTAGTATCACTAAGTGGCTTTAACAACTAGCCACCTAACATGGATAAATTCGTAGTGATACCCGTATTACCTTGGTGTAAAAGGTGAGTTGGTTTTTTGGTCTTAATATAACGAGATAACAATGCCATTAATTTACTGTTTGAACTGTCGTTCATATATTCTCTTAGCGAAATACCCTCTTCAGAAAACAGACACAAGTGCAGATTTCCTTTAGCTGTAACCCTTAATCGATTACAGGTACTACAAAAGTCGTTGCTGTAAGGCATGATCAAACCAATTCTGCCTTGATAATCAGGGTGGGCAAACTCTTGAGCAGGACCTGCTGATGCACTACGCGCAACTTGCTGCCAACCCGTTTGTAATAACTGAGTTTTTAAAACTTGCCCAGAAACATGGTTAGCATCAAAAAAGGCTTTGTTGTCGTTTGTTTGCATCAATTCTATAAAGCGGATGGTAACGGGACGGTGTTTAACCCAATTTAAAAATGTATCAAACTCTTTTGCGTTGTATTGCTTCATCAGCACGCTGTTTATTTTTACCGAATCAATACCCGTTTCAAGCGCAGTATCAATACCTTTCATTACTGAGGTAAATTTGTCATGCCCAGTAATGGTGTTAAACATGCGTGAATCTAAGCTATCAATACTTACATTAATGGCGTTTAAGCCTGCATCTACCCAGTCATGAATATTCTTATGAAGGGAAAAACCATTCGTAGTCATTGCAATTTTTTTTATGCCCGCAACATCTTTTGCCGCACGAACAACATCTATAAAGTCTTTACGAAGGGTTGGCTCTCCGCCAGTGATCCTTACTTTTTCGATACCATGGTGTGCAAACGCTTTAAGCGTGTTGCTAATTTCATCAATTGTAAGGAAGCCACGGTCGTGCCCCCCCTGATAACCATCTGGTAAACAATAAACACACTTAAAATTACATACATCAGTAATAGACAAACGTAAGTAACTAAACTCTCGCCCTGTTGGGTCGATTAGCATAAATAAACCTTAACTAATATCAACAAGTAATAACAACCTAATACCAATTTGCAATAATACTTAATCATTTAATTAAGCAAATTGGTATAAACAACGCTACTTATTAATACATAAATAATAATTACATAAATATATTTAATAACTAAAAGGGGCAGCTTAAAGCATACCCCCTTTAGTTATTTTTGTTTTACGCTTCTAAGCCTTTTTTAAGTTCGCTTGGCTTCATTGGTAGGTCACGTAAACGCACGCCTACTGCATTAAACACAGCATTACCAATAGCAGGAGCGACCCCTATAACGCCAGGTTCGCCTAAGCCAACTGGAAACTCATCGCTTTGTAAAAATTCAATGTCAATATCTGGCACATCTTGCATTCTTAGCGGTAAATAAGTATTAAAGTTAGTCGCTGATACCTGTCCATCTTTATACGTATTTGATTCATGCAATGCAAGGCTGCTGCCCCATAGTAACGACCCTTCAATTTGCGCCAGTGCGCCATCAGGGTGAACTATTAAGCCCGCATCTACAACAACATAGAGCTTTTTAAGCGTTATTTTACCACTATCACGGTTAACGTGAACATGCGCTGCGGTTGCAAGCCATGCTGGCATGGTACGTTCTTGCCCTGAGCTTACAGAAAAACCAATGCCCTCATCTTTAGCTAATTTAACAGAAGCTACTTTATCAGACACCGTTTTAAGCACATTACGTAAGCGCAGTGCTCCACCAACGCTCTCAGGTGCTTTACCCGCTTGCTTGCCTTTACCGTCTAACATTTCAATTCTAAATTGAACTGGATCTTTGCCTTGCTTATGGGCAATTTCATCAATAAACGACTCAAGGCTCCATGCAATCCAGCCAGGCCCTACTGAACGTAACCAACCAGGAGTAAAGGTGCTTTGTGCAACTTCGTTATTAATAGCACGTGCACGATGACTGCTCATGCTGTACCAATGATCAGCGCCCGATGCCGAAAATGCATCAAATTTACCTTTACCATCCACACCCGGTGATAAAAACCCTGGTGCCATTGCTTTAGTAGGCCAACCTGCAGCAAATGCATGCTCTAAACCAGTAAAAGTACCGTTTTTATCAAACGACGCCGTCATTTTTGCAGCA
Source organism: Pseudoalteromonas sp. TAE79 (assembly GCF_000498015.1). Lineage (NCBI taxonomy): Bacteria > Pseudomonadati > Pseudomonadota > Gammaproteobacteria > Alteromonadales > Pseudoalteromonadaceae > Pseudoalteromonas > Pseudoalteromonas sp. TAE79. The sequence goes on along the minus strand of NZ_AUTL01000049.1, from coordinate 6,969 downwards.
GATGCAGAACGAGACTGATCGAATAAACTATCGTCTGCTCGTGTAAATACCAGTTTTACTGGTTTACCTACTGCTTTTGCAGTTAGAGCTGCAGGTACAGTCCAATCACCAAATAATCGACGACCAAAACCACCACCTAAATAGTAAGGACGAATAATTACTTTGTTTTGTTCTATTTCAAGTGCTTTAGCAAGCGCAGGTAACGTAAGTGACTGCCATTGGTTACCAGTATGAATAATCCAATTACCGTCTTTAAACTCTGCAACCGCATTTAATGGCTCTAGCTGATAATGACTCGCTGTCGCTGTGGTATACATTGATTCTAACGACTCACTGGCGTCTGCTTGTGTTTTCTTTATATCACCTTCATCAACAAATAAAGTACCCGAGTCGCGCTGCTCGCATAATCGCTTACCTTCTTTTTGAATATCATCTTCAGATATATTTGCTGACTCACCCTTTTTATAACTCACCTTTAAAGCATCTACTGCTTTAATGGCGCTTGGGTAACTGTCAGCTAATACAACAACCCAGCCTTGCACTGTGTTACTAGGGTCATTTAAAATTTCATAGCCTTTGTAACCTTTAATAGCTTTTGCTGCACTATCGTCAACGTTTGTTACTGTACTGCCATAGCGGGTTGGCGGTATTACTGGTCGCGCGTACAGCATGCCTTCAACTTCTACATCTATACCATATACCGCAGTGCCATTTGTTTTGGCTGGTATATCAAGCGCTTTAAAGTCTTGTTTAAGCCCTGTTAAATGACGCTTATTAGCAGGTTTTAGTGGGAGGTTTGCAACTTCATCACTGGTAAATGTACGATTAAACTCGCCTTTTTTAACTATGTCAGCATAACTAACCGATTTTTCGCCTGCAATAATATAGCCCTTTTCAGCACGACATTTATCTGCAGGCACGCCGAGCATTTTAGCTCCGGCTTCTATTAATGCAATTCGACCCGCAGCGCCAGCTTGAGATAATGGCTTAAAGCTTTGAAATACAGACCACGAACCACCCGTTACCATAAAGCCCCATTTTTCATGGGTATCTACGTAGGTAATTGATACTTTATCCCAATCACATTCAAGCTCATCAGCCACAATACGCGCAAGAGCAGTACCAATATGTTGACCCATTTCAGCTTTAGCAATACTCACTTCTACGGCGCCGTCGGTGCTCATAGTCCACCAAATAGTGGGGGAAAAAGCTTGTTGCGCAATTGATTCTTTTGCACTGAGCGAACCCGAAAATAACGCAGGGGCAAACGCCATGACTAAGCCTGCGCTAGCAGTGCCAATCATAAACGAGCGACGATTTAAATTAACGGTTTCGCTATTTTTTTGAAATAATTTTTTCATTATCGGCTCCAGTTAAGCGTCTTGTGCATTTGGATCAAATATATTTACTACACTTTGTGACTCATCTGCAGCGCGTTGAATAGCAGTTTTAATACGTTTATAAGCCATACAGCGACAGTAGTTACCATTCATATGGCTTACTATTTCTTCATCTGAAGGACTTGGATTAGCTGCCAGTAATGTAGCCGCTTGCATTATTTGTCCCGACTGACAGTAACCGCACTGTGGTACTTGCTCTTCAACCCATGCTTTTTGAAGTGGGTGTTCGTTATTAAGCCCTTCAATTGTGGTAATGTTTTTTCCTGCAATTGCGCCAATTGGTAAAACACATGAGCGAGTTGCTTGCCCATCTAAATGCACCGTACACGCACCACACATTGCAATACCGCAACCAAACTTCGTCCCTTTTAATCCAATTTCATCACGAATAACCCATAACAATGGTGTATCTTCACTTGCGTGTGATTCAACCACCTTGCCATTAATTGTAAACGTCACCATAGCTTGCCCCTTGATTAAGCTTTATAACCCGTGTTTAAATTATTTAATTTAAACACGGGTTATAACAGTTAAGATTGTTGTAACTACTAATCCATAACACATATAGTTACCGCATCAGCTACATTAACAGCTAAATACCATAACCACTGCACTAAAGCGTTAGCGCAGCTAAAACTTATTTTGCCCTACTACTATTTTTTCACTCATTTTTAGCTATAAAATTACTTAGCTGCTTTTGAGTATCTATGTCTAAACTCGCACTACGTAAACTAATTGTATTGACGACCTCACTGCTGGAGCGCAGTAATTGCTGTGCACCTCTATCTGAAGTTAAGCTTGCAAGCTGAGATAAATCAACCGCTGGGAATATAGCGGGTACCCCTAAACGCTCGCCATAGTTTGCGCACCAGCGCGATGGATTACGTGTAAAACCAGTAACTAGCTCACTTAAGTGCGCTACTTTTAGCTCAACCTGATCCGCGAGCATAAATAAAATCCCATCAAAGGACTTATTTTTAAACACTGTTTGAGAAGCTATCGCGATTGAATTACCTAAGCCTTGGCTCCATTGCTTGTTCTCAATTAGCTCTATGTTTTTATAACCGGTCAGTACTTGTGCTACTTCTTTATGCCATGCCCCGGTAACTACATATACAGGTGTGTCATCAAGTTCTTGAAGTGTATTTACTGCATGCTCAATCATTGTTTTGCCAAACCCGATATCAGCCGTTAATTTACAGCCGTTAAAGCGAGATGATTGACCTGCGGCTAAAACAACTTTTGCAATTAGCACTCCTCTTGCCCCCAATGGCTTAGCGATTGGGCGTTTTTGTCACACAGCACTGCATGTATTTCGCTGATCAGCGATAGTGCAATACTCTCTGGCGAGTCGCCGCCTAAATTTAAACCGACAGGCCCAAAAACAGGCGCCTTAATGTGTGAAACACGCGTATTTGCGTGCTCTAAAACTTGTTCACGTCTGTGCTTAGGACCCAATAACCCTATGTATTTAAAAGGAACATCTTTGAATTGAGCCAACGTACTGGCGTCAAGTTCAACGCTATGAGCCATTAAAATAGCAGCATCTACTTTATTAGCTATGCAATATTCTTTTAACTCACTCGGTGTGAAGCGCAAAATAGCATCAGCATTTTTAAAATATTGCCTTTTTGCATTAGCCGCGCGTGTATCCCAGACAGTTACACTCCAACCAAGTTGTTTGGCAAATGTATAAACCGGAACTGCATCGGCCCCACCACCCACTATTAATAAATGAGGCGGCGGATAAATAGAAGTTTGCAAGCACGTAGCGCCTTGTAATTCTACCAATTGCGCTTTGCGGTTCATTGATAAACCATGTAACTCATCATTTTGCGTAAATACACCACTGCCGGCTGGCAAAATCGGGCTTACTTGTTGAAGGTATCGCCCTGGTTTATTCTCATTAAGTGCTTTAGATACAAGCTCTAGCTGTAAATAGTCATTAGCTTTGTGAATGGGCTGCAGTAAAATGTGTACTATGCCCCCACAACCAATGCCAAGTTGAAATGTTAAATCGTCTTCATCGGTAGAATCATAACTAATGGTTTTACTGGTTAAAGTACTCATTACTTGTTTAGCGTGGCGCTGTATGTCAGCTTCTAAACAGCCTCCCGAAAGCATCCCCAAGCGCTCGCCTAGGCTCGAAATAAGCATCATAGCCCCTAGTTTTCTGTAGCTAGAGCCTTCAATTTTGTACAAAGTAGCTAAAACCCATTCTTGGTTGTCCCTATTGAGATACCAAGTGTTTAAGATACTTTTCAAATCTGTAACCATATATTGCCCTTTAAAAAGCATTTTTTGCGTTTAAAAACAAACCAGCCTAAACAGCTAATTTAAAACTTAATAATTCACGCACAATTTAGTTTTCTATTATATCGTTTAAGGTCTCAATTAACTCATCAAATTGATCATTAACGCTTTGGCGTTGTTTATCATTTAGAGTTAGGTTTAATTCGTAGAGTAAATTTATATATAAATTTAAGTTTGCTTCATTGCTTTTCAATAGTGCGTCGCTCATATAAAGTTCGCGCTCTTCAATAACCGTACTTAACTGATTTATAACTTCTTTTTTTGTAATTTCAGCATTTTTGAATACCTGTTTGGCTGCATTCAAACGGTTTTGCTTATACTCTAACCACAGCGCTCCTGCATCTTGATGTTGCTCATTAGTTGATTTAATCAGCGCTTTTTGTTGTTTATTAAGCTTGCCTATCCACTGCTCGTAGTATTCAAATTGCTCTTCCAAACGCTCACTTTTTCGTTCAAGCGGGGTTTGTTCGTTAAACTCTTCGCGTTCGTCGTTAATTTTTATTTGGATATTGTTTAAAAGCTCACCTCTTTGCTCACTTGATAAGGTTGCCCCAAGTTCAGCTAAAGGCAGCTTTGCGTATCCAAGTAGGTTCTGCCAATGTTGTTTTGCAAGCACAACCTGTGTTTTTAATTGTTTAGCCTCCAATGTTTGGTTAAACAATACTTTTATATTTTGTATGTCTTGTCTGTAGGCGGGTAACTGGGTAGTTCGGTGCCAATTTTGTGTTGTTGTAATTATGTTTTTCAGCTGTGTATTTTGCTTTTTATTTAAATCAACATAATCGTCAACCCAAAACGATGAAAGCCAACTCAAATTATTGTAAGTAAAAGATGCCGAACAACTACATAAAAACAACATACTTACAGCAAGGCATATCTGTTTTAGTTTTTTTGCTTTGAAATTATTAAGCATAACCTTCTCTATTATTTAGATTGTGGCAAAGCTCAAAACTCATTTGATAATAATTATCATTTAAGTATTGACTTGTATTTAGATCTAACTGATAATCGTTCGCACAAACACAGTGTAACGACCTCAGTGCCTACGGAAGAATATTCAGCAAGGATGCTGACACATTAAAAGAAGAGCGTGCCGCTTCGTGTTATTACTTACTCGACCCAAGTAATAACATCAAATATCACATTTACTTGCTACATTGCTCATATTAGTGACGGTTAATATGACTCAAAAAAGCCCTAACGGGCTTTTTTTATTTCTTTAAATTTTCTATAAAATCTGTATCTTACACTTCTTAAACTCGTTTACTTACCTTAAAAGCCCACCGCGCTATTATTTACATTTTATACGCACGATCTGATAAGGTATCGCCTTGCGTTTGCGCTAAAGCTGGCGTAAAACATAACAGTAGACACCCTTTTTTGCATCTATTTATAATAACCGATTTAGTCTCTACTTAAATGCATTGAGTATTAAACGTTTAAAATGCGCAAATAGTGCAAAAATTTAATAATTTAGCATTTAACTAAAGTCTGTTTACCTTTCGGGATTAAAACTTGTTCTATTTAGGCGCTATTTAATCGCGGCAAGATATACTGGCCCTAAAACCTATCGTAACTATTACTAATTGGAGACATTAATATGTCACAGTTTAATTTGAAAGCACTCGTTCTTGCTGGCGTTTTACTTGCCAGCCCTTTCGCTCATGCAACATTAGAAGATGGCATAAGAGCAGCTAACGAAGGTGAATTTGCAGTCGCCCTAAAAGAATTTCAATACCTTGCCGATAAAGGTTTTGCACCAGGAATTTACGAACTAGCTAAATTATACGAAGGTGGATACGGTGTAACACGCGATTACCGCAAAGCAGCTGCGCTTTATCAACAAGGCGTTAAAAAGAACCATCCGGATTCAATGTTTGCGTTAGCTGTTTTATACGACGAAGGTAAAGGCGTAAAGCTTGATCACCAAATGGCTGTTACCTTATTTGAAAAAGCAGCCAATAAAAACCTGCCTGCGGCTCAGTTTAATTTAGGTGTAATGTATTCCAATGGCGTGGGCGTTACACGAGATTATGAAGCGGCACGCAACTGGTACGAAAAAGCAGCTGCAAACAATTACTCTTTAGCACAATTCAATTTAGCCCTCATGTATTTTGAAGGGATAGGTATGCCAAAAGATTTAGAAAAGTCGTACATTTGGAATACTATCGCTGAGTACAACGGCAATATGCAAGCGAGTCATAGCCGCAAACTTGATGAGCGTAAAATGCTGCCTAAAGAAATTGAAGAAGCTAAAGAAAAAGCCGATGCCATTTATGCAAAAATACAAGTGGGTACCTATGCTGGCGAAGGTCGCTTATTTTAAAGTTTAAGAGTTTAAGACCTTAGTTTGAAACTAATCTAAAAAAGGCTGAATTACATAACGTAATTCAGCCTTTTTAATATCTTGATTTAGCAAGTTCAAAATCTATTCAACTTTACAAAATCAACATACTCTTATTTTATGTAAAGCCACTTTAGTAGCTTAATAAGAAGTTTGCTTTGTTTTAGCAGCATAACAATACGAGGATTAAACGAGCCCGATACTAACGTGTTTTTAGCATGGCTAAACGTTAAAAACCCTTCTATGCCATGATAATGCCCCATTCCTGAATGCCCTACACCACCAAAAGGGGCATCGTCAGCAGTTACTTGCACTAACGTATCGTTTATTGCCACAGTGCCACTGATTGTTTGCTTCATAATGTATTCTTGAGCGTGCTTATCTTGCCCTAAAATATAAAGCGCTAACGGGTGGTGATGGGCTTTAATATAGTCAATTGCGCTGTCGAGCGTGTCATAACTCATTATTGGTAGTATTGGGCCAAATAACTCATCTTGCATAAGCTGCATTTCGTCAGTAACTTGAGTCACTAAGTGCAGCCCCATACGATGTTTTTGCTCATCTCGCTGGTTTTGCTCAAGTGGCTTAATAATGTTTGCGCCAAGCTCTTGGGCTTGCTCTAAGTAGGTTGCTAAACGTTTATAGTGTGCATCGCTAATAATAGAGGTTAAGTTTTTACCTTCAACACCGTCTTTAAAGTGCTTTTTATAAAGCTCGCATAATTGCTGAACCAACTGATGCTCAAGCTCTTTGGGTACAAATACGTAGTCGGGAGCAACGCATATTTGCCCTGCGTTGGCCATTTTTCCAAACAGTATGGCTTGTGCCGCTTTTTTAATATCGGCATTTTGCGTAATAATAACTGGCGATTTACCACCGAGTTCGAGCGTTACTGGTGTTAAATTACGGCTC
>NZ_AUTL01000048.1:0-32279 GCF_000498015.1 Pseudoalteromonas sp. TAE79 | reverse complement strand
AAGCCACTTTTAGTGCCTACCCATAACAAACCACTAGAATCGACTAAAAGCTTATTAACACCATTACTAGGCAAAAACGGGCTATTTTGCGTGTTGTAATTTGTAAATGTTGTACCATCAAAACGGCTTAAACCAAATTGCGTACCAAGCCACATATAGCCTTGCTGATCTTGCACAACACTTTTAAGTGATTGCGACGGTAGACCATCTTTTATATTCCATTGCTTAACTACGTAATCAGTAATTGAAGCCCAACTTGGCGTCGCGCACAACATAAGTACACAAACCAGTAAAAATCGCATCATATTGCTGCCACCTAGTTAAACAAATCAAATATAAAAATTAAAAGGACAGTAAACCCACTTTTATTAACGCTTGTAAACATATAAGCGAAAAAATACCCGCAAGTATATCATCGGCCATTATACCTAAACCGCCATGTACTCGTTTGTCTAGCATACGGATTGGGCCGGGTTTTGCTATATCAAAAAAGCGAAATAACAAAAAACCTACGAGTAATGTTTGCCAGCTAAGTGCTGCGCCAATCATAGTGATGTAATAACCCGCCACTTCATCCCATACAATAGCAGGATGATCGTGTACGCCTAAATCATCAGCCGTTTTACCGCACGCCCATATACCAAATATACTGATCACAACGGCAAATACAATTTGCAGCCATAACGGATAATACATGGTCATAAAAATGAATGGCAAGGCAGCAAACGTACCAAATGTACCGGGCGCTTTAGGGGCAAGCCCTGTCCCAAAGCCCAGACCAAAAAACTGATGTGGACGCTTTAAATTAAACTTGCGGTTATTGTTCAAACCAGCTCCTTTGCAAAGTGCTCAAAACCCTGCGGTTCAAAATCAAACTTTTCACCGTTGTGTAAAAGCTCAATTTGGCCATCGCCACTTTTAACTTGGCCAATGCATGTTGCATCTACACCATACTGGCGTAGCTTTATTTCTAACATACTTTTATTGCTATCAGGGACCGTAAAAATTAATTCGTAATCATCACCGTAACTGAGAATAAATGGCAGCTGCTGATTAAAATCAAGGCTTGCTTGCATCGCATCTGAAGTTGGAATACTTTCAATATTCACCACTGCATTTACTTGTGACATATCGAGTATATGGCTTAAATCAGCGATTAAGCCGTCCGACACATCAATAGCCGATGATGCTAGGCCTCGTAATACCTGCCCTGCAGCAACACGTGGGGTTGGAAAGTCAAAGCGTTTATTTACGTACTTTAAATGCTCTGGCTCAATATTTATACCTTGCTTGCGAGACTCAATTGCAAGTCCAGCGTCACCTAGCGGACCCGTAACATAAATCCAATCACCCACTTTTGCGCCACTACGACGAAGTGCAGTACCTTCGGGTACAGTCCCTTTCGCACAAATAGTGATGGTTAATGGACCCTGAGTTGTATCGCCACCTATAATCTGCACATTAAAATATTCAGCAATTTCATGCATGCCATCAGTAAACTCTTCAATCCACTGTGGGTCAATACTTGGCAAAGTTAACGCAACTGAAACCCAAGTTGGCTCAGCGCCCATGGCCGCTAAATCACTTAAATTAACAGCAAGCGCTCTGTGACCTAATGCACGAGGGGAAATATCATCAAAAAAGTGTACGCCAGCAACAAGAGTGTCTGTTGTAACGGCAAGTTGGCAGTTTTGTGGAACGGTTACTAAAGCGCAATCATCCCCTATACCTAGGTTTACATCACGACGGGTGATACCGCGACCTTTAAAGTAGCGGTTAATTAATTCAAATTCCTTCATACACAAAAAAGCCGGCCTATGCCGGCTCCCCTCTTTAACGGTTTACTTACTTGCGTAAATGCTTAACAGCTTTATCAAGTACACCGTTTACAAATTTATGGCTGTCTTCAGCGCCAAAAATTTTGGCCAGTTCAATACCTTCGTTAATAGCAACTTTATAAGGTACGTCTTCACGGAACTTAAGCTCATAGCTGCTTAAACGTAAAATTGCACGCTCAACCATATCTAAGTCATCAAACGGACGTGTTAAATGTGGTGATACAGCTTCGTCTAGTTGCTTGTAATTTACAGCAACACCCGTCGCTAGATCTTTAAAGTATTCAACATCAATTTTAGTAACGTCTGTTTCGATCAACATTTGTTGTTCGATATCGGCAATTAAATTGCCACTTATTTGCCAAGAATAAACGGCTTGGAGTGCTAAGATACGTGCTTTACGTCTTGCTGCTGGTTTCACAAAAATTCCTTAAACTTAAATTTTATCTAACACATTAACCATTTCAAGCGCGCCTAAAGCAGCTTCGCCGCCTTTATTGCCCATTTTGGTGCCAGCACGCTCAATTGCTTGTTCAATGCTTTCTGTGGTTAATACGCCAAATGCAACCGGGATATCATACTCAAGTGATACTTGCGCAAGACCTTTGTTTGATTCGCCAGCAACTAGGTCAAAGTGTGGTGTACCACCTCTGATCACTACGCCTAATGCGATGATTGCATCATACTCTTTTTTTGCCGCAACGCGTTTAGCCGCTAAAGGTAATTCTACCGCGCCTGGCACATAAATAACGGTAATGTCGTCATCTGATACGCCACCTGTGCGTTTTAGCTCATCAACAGCACCTGCAAGGAGGCTGCTACCAATAAAGTCATTAAAACGAGAAATGACAATGGCAAATTTTTTGCCTGGAGCGTACTTATTACCTTCAATAATTTTCATTTGATAACCCTAAAAATAAGTTCAAGCGGTTGCGATTGCGCAAAAATTGCTGCGCATCATACCATAAAAATAAAATAATAGCCTAGTTTAAGCGTGATGCTTATTGTGGCTCAACGTAATCAACAACTTCTAAATGAAAGCCCGAAAGTGCATGGTACTTTTTGGGGCGACTCATTAATCGCATTTGTTTAATTCCAAGATCGGCAAGTATTTGCGAACCTACGCCAACAGTACGAGATGTGCCTTTGAATTTGCGTGGCGTAACGCTTTCGCCAGCATCAGCTGCTGCAAATGCTTTCACAGTTGCCTCTAGCTCTTCAGTGCTTTCTTGCTTACCTAAAATAACTAAAGCACCTTCATTTTTAGCAATGTAGGCCATTGCTTCAGAAAGACCCCAGCTACGGTCAGCACTTCTGTCTGAAAGTAGAATATCGTTAAAGGTACTTTGCAAATGTACACGGACATTTGTCGGCTCTTGATCTTTTATATCGCCTTTGAGCAATACGTAATGTAATTGGCCGTCAATTGTGTCTTTGTAAGTAACTAAATCAAATTCACCATGAACAGTTGGTAACTTACATTTTGCTACTTGCTCAATTGTTGTTTCGTTTAAGTTGCGGTATTCGATTAAATCAGCAATGGTGCCAATTTTAATATCGTGCTCTTTCGCAAAAACTTCTAAATCAGGGCGACGTGCCATAGTGCCGTCAGCATTAAGTATTTCAACAATAACAGATGATGCTTCAAGTCCAGCTAAACGCGCTAAATCACAGCCAGCTTCAGTGTGTCCTGCGCGAGTTAATACGCCACCAGGTTGCGCCATAATAGGAAAAATATGTCCCGGCTGAACAATATCACTTGGGACTGCGCCTTTAGCTATAGCCGCTTGCACTGTACGCGCTCTATCTGCTGCTGAAATACCGGTTGTAACACCTTTTGATGCTTCTATCGACATTGTAAAGTTAGTCGAAAATGCTGCACCATTGTTTTTAACCATTAACGGTAAATCAAGTTGCTCGCAACGCTCTTGCGTCATGGTTAAACAAATTAAACCACGGCCATGGGTAGCCATGAAATTAATCGCTTCTGCGCTAATGTGCTCAGCAGCTATTATTAAATCGCCTTCATTTTCTCTATCTTCATCATCCATTAAAATAACCATTTTACCGGCTTTAATATCGTCGATGATTTCTTGCGCACTGTGTAAATTCATAAATTTGCTCGTGTAAGTTGTCAGTTTCGTTATTTAATAAAACCCGCTTTAGCGAGTAAGCTCATCGAAATATCAGAGCCTGTTGGTTGCTCTGCACCCTTTATAAGGCGCTCTAAATAACGTGCAATTTGATCGACTTCTAAATTAACTTGGGTACCTACTTTAAAATGAGCAATTGTGGTTTGCTCACTCGTGTGTGGGACAATTGTTAATTTGAATTTATTGCCCTCTACAGCGTTTACTGTCAGGCTTATACCATCAATACATACCGAACCTTTGTACGGAATGTATTTCATTAAATTTTCGTCAGTTGTAAGCCAATATTCTGTTGCTCTGGCGTTTGCAGTAATACTTGTAATTGTTGCGATACCATCAACATGGCCAGATACTAAATGACCGCCTAAACGAGAAACAGGTTGCATAGCTTTTTCAAGATTCACCGTTTGTCCTAAAGCATAGTGAGCAAAACCGGTCAAACTAATCGTCTCATTAGATAAATCCGCACTAAAACCATCAATATGTTTATCAACTACAGTTAAGCAAACACCATTAGTTGCAATGCTGTCACCTAACTTTACGTCTGTCATATCAAGATCAGCACTTTGGATACGAATGGCTAAGTCGCCTTGTTTTTTTTGTAATAAAGCAATTTTGCCTGTGGCTTCTATTATCCCAGTAAACATAGTACTACTCTTTTTATTAAGTGATTTTAATGAGTTTTGACGCGGTGATACGTAAATCGTCACCAATGCGCGCACATTCATTAAATGTTAAATCAACGGTGTTTTGCATACTCGTCAATTCAGGAAAATTAACTAAACTTTTTGCATCTTGGCCCATTAGTTTAGGCGCTAAATAAAAAACAAACTCGTCAACTAAATTAAGCTCTGTCATTTTACCAGCAAGTGTTGCGCCAGCTTCAAGCCAAACATTATTAAACTGTAGCTGCCCAAGTTTTTCTAAAACGGCTTGTAAATCAACTTTACCGTTACTTTCACTGACTTCAATATGCTTTACAAAATGCGGCCATTGCAATGATTTATCAACCTTAGTCGTAAATATTATTACATCACTTTGGATTTCAAATAAAGCAAGGTCCGGTGTTAAACGGTTTTGAGAGTCAATTATAACACGCACGGGCTGGCGAAGCGGCAAATCAGTAGGCAGTGTACAAGGCAGCTCACTTAGTCGCACATTAAGTTTAGCATCGTCTACTAACACTGTATCGGCACCGGTTAAAATAGCGCAGCTTTTCGCTCGGTGTAATTGTACGTCTTGTCGAGCAGCAGGACTTGTGATCCACTTACTTTGCCCATTTTTAAGTGCCGTTTTACCATCAATACTCGCTGCCATTTTGCAAATCACATAAGGTAAGCCTTGCTCCATACGCTTAAAAAAGCCAACGTTAAGTGCGCGAGCTTGTGATTCGAGTAACCCGTAAGCAACGTCAATACCCGCGTCGCTCAGTATTTTAAGGCCTTTGCCAGCAACTTGTGGATTTGTATCAACCATAGCAGCAATTACTTTTACCACACCGGCAGCTTTTAAGCCTTCGGCGCACGGTGGCGTACGGCCATAATGACTACACGGTTCAAGCGTTACATAAGCCGTTGCACCTCGTGTATTTTTTCCAGCGACAGCCAGTGCATTTACTTCAGCATGGCCTTGACCTGCTAATTGATGAAAACCCTCGCCAATTATTTGATTATTTTTAACTAAGACACAGCCAACATTAGGGTTAGGTGTGGTAGTAAACCGACCTTTTTTGGCAAGTTCTATGGCGCGTGCCATATACATTTCATCATGTTCAGTAAAAGTAATTTGGTTAAGCATTTATTATACCAATTGCGTTAAATAAGTGGTCCATTATAGCGCTAAGAAAATAGCGCAATAACAAGGCGAAAATTATGACATATAGTTGTTCTATATGAATAATTTTTAACGCAGTGAGTGCGCTATTTAATGCGATAGAATGATCATATTTTTAATAAAATTGGTATTACTCCCCTAAGCGGGCAATTTCTTCGCCAAATTCGCGTATATCTTCAAACGAGCGATAAACAGAGGCAAATCTTACATACGCTACTTTATCGAGCTTTTTGAGGGCTTCCATAATGCATTCACCAACCAAATGGCTTGAAATTTCTCGCTCGCCTGTAGCACGCAACTGCGATTTTATTATATTCACTACTTCGTCTACTTGCTCTGTGCTCACTGGGCGTTTTTCGAGTGCGCGATTTAAGCCATTTAATAATTTATCTTCGTTAAATGGTTCGCGGCTGCCGTCTTGTTTAATAACACGAGGCATAACCAGTTCAGCGCCTTCAAATGTAGTAAAGCGCTCATGGCAGTCGTTGCACTCACGGCGCCTGCGAACTTGATGGCCTCCACCAACAAGGCGTGAGTCAATAACTTTAGTATCTTTTGCGGTACAAAATGGACAATGCATAGCTCGGTACTTCCGTTTTAAAACAAAAAAGACCGCTAAATAGCGGTCTTTTATCTTAGCAAAAATTAAGGTCTGTTGCTCTTTCAGGATTTAAATTTGTTTTATCTAGAGCCAATTTAATTGCACTGTGCGATTTATAATCGAATAAACTGAGTCAAAACCCAGCCACAAAGCAAAAACTACTTTTAGAGCCACTTCAAAAACAGCGCAAATTTAATCTCAAAAGATAAACAGCTCCCTAACTGTTGTGCTGTTAATTACTGTTGCTTATGCAATTAAGCGTAAACAGGTAATTTTGCACAAATTGCTTTTACTTTTTCTTTAACTTGCGCCTGTACAGATTCATCAGTGATGTTATCTAGTACGTCACAAATCCAGCCAGCAAGCTCTTTTGATTCTTCTTCTTTGAAACCACGACGAGTGATTGCAGGAGAACCAATACGCAAACCAGATGTTACAAACGGAGAACGTGGATCGTTTGGCACTGAGTTTTTGTTAACTGTGATGTTAGCGTTACCAAGGGCTGCATCTGCATCTTTACCAGTGATATCTTTATCGATTAAATCGAGTAGGAATAAGTGGTTTTCAGTTTTGTCAGATACGATTTTGTAGCCGCGCTCTTGCATTACAGCAACCATTGCTTTTGCGTTTTTAACAACTTGTGTTTGGTATACTTTAAATTCTGGTTGAAGCGCTTCTTTAAATGCCACGGCTTTTGCTGCAATAACATGACATAAAGGACCACCTTGGCCACCAGGGAAAACTGCGCTGTTAAGCTTTTTATAGATTGCTTCGTCGCCACATGCAGAGATAATTAAACCACCACGAGGACCAGCAAGTGTTTTATGCGTAGTTGTAGTTACAACATGTGCATGAGGAACTGGGCTTGGGTAAACGCCTGCCGCAATTAAACCTGCAACGTGAGCCATATCAACAAACAGGTAAGCACCTACTTTGTCAGCAATTTCACGGAATTTAGCCCAATCAACAATACCTGAGTACGCTGAGAAACCACCAATAATCATTTTTGGTTTATGCTCAAGTGCTAGTGCTTCAACCTGTGCGTAATCAATTTCGCCCGTTGTTTCATCTAGTCCGTATTGAATTGCATTGTATAGCTTACCAGAGAAGCTTACGTGTGATCCGTGAGTTAAGTGACCACCATGAGCTAAGCTCATACCAAGTACAGTGTCGCCTGCTTCTAATAGCGCTAGAAAAACAGCAGCATTAGCTTGCGAACCAGCATGTGGTTGTACGTTTGCGTAGTCAGAACCAAATAACTCGTTAGCACGGTCAATTGCTAATTGCTCAACAACATCAACGTGCTCACAACCGCCATAATAACGTTTGCCAGGGTAACCTTCTGCGTATTTATTTGTAAGCTGTGAACCCTGCGCTTCTAGTACGCGTGGGCTACAGTAGTTTTCTGAAGCGATTAGTTCAATGTGCTCTTCTTGGCGAGCAGTTTCTTTGTTTATCGCGTCAAATAACTCTGGATCAAAATCCGAAATATTCATGCTACGTTCTAACATTGGGGTCTCCTAGGGCAACGTGTATGGTGTTTTTTAGAGGCTTTATTGTACGCTTTAAACGACTCTTTGCCTACGCTCTTAAGTTGAGGATATTTAAACAGGGATTGAAACTATTTCACAGACTTTTTAAGATGATATTTTCTTATAAAACCATAACGATTTTAAATGAATACTATTTCCTACATTTAATTAGTAAATGCAATTCACTAGATTTAATAGCCTAAAGTTATAAAAAAAGGCGGCTTAACCGCCTTTTTGAATTAATTAACTTAGCCAAGTTTAGCAAGTATTTCTGTACGTAATGCGTCGTAATCGGCCTTTATATCGCTTGCTAGGCATGGTTTTGCTAGTGCGTCGCTAAGTGGTTTTGGCATACCTAATTCAATATTTAAAATACCCTCTACGCTTTCTTTAAACTTAGCAGGATGAGCGGTTGCTAAAAAGATACCCGCAGCACCAGGCGCTCGATTTTCAACAAGACCTTGGTACGCAATAGCAGTGTGGGGCTCTGCAACATAACCCGTTTGTTGAATTTTTTTCATCACCAATTGCGTGTCTTCCTCGTTTACGCTAGTTGAATAAAAGTTATCGTAGCTAAACCAGTTATTATCTAACATTGTTTGCACACGCGGCCAGTTGTTTGGCTTACTTACATCCATTGCATTTGAAAGCGACTCAAGTGTTGCGTTTGGCGTCCAGGTTTTATCAAGCATAAAGCGCGGCACAGTATCATTTTGGTTGGTTGTTGCACTTAATTTACCTACAGGTAAGCCAATAACCGCACCAATCATTCCAGCACATACATTACCAAAGTTGCCACTTGGCACTGATATATGCGCTGTTGCGCGTTTTTCTTTTGGTAGTTGTGCAATGGCCTCAAAGTAATAACAAACCTGAGCAACTAAACGGCTAATATTAATTGAATTAGCAGAATTAAGCCCAAGTATTGATTTAACTTCTTCATCTAAAAAGGCATTTTTAACCAACTCTTGGCAATCATCAAAACTGCCATCAACTGCGTAACAATGAATATTGTTACCTAACGTAGTAAATAGCTTTTGCTGAGCAAGTGAAATTTTGCCTTTAGGATATAAGATGACAACATCGATATTCGGCTTGTTATAAAAAGCATGTGCAACGGCTGCACCAGTATCGCCCGATGTTGCGGTTAAAATAGTTACTTTTTCATCTTTATTAAATTGCGCTAAACACTCAGCCATAAAGCGACCACCAAAGTCTTTAAACGCAAGCGTAGGACCATGAAACAACTCTAAGCAGTATGTATTCTCTTCAACTTCTACCAGCTTAACTGGAAAGTTAAATGCATTTTTAACCATTTGTGCCACAGTGTCGCTTGGCAGCTCATCACCAATTAGGTGAGATAATATTTTGCCACTGCGTGTAACAAAGTCCATATCAAGCAATGCATCAACATCGGACAGTGGGGCAAGGGATTCAGGGAAAAACACACCTTGATTACGACCCAAACCTGTTTTTACGGCTTCAACGAACGACACTTTTTGTGAGCTATCTTTTAAATTATGTAATTGCATGACTACCTATCCTATAAAACTGTTAATTGACGCGTGCCGTCGTTATCTAATTTACAAATGTGGCAAAAGCCTTGCTCGTTAATGTAATTTGCCTCTAACCACTGCGCGCATTGCTTTGCAGCTTCAAGTGTTTTACATACACTAAACAAGGTAGGTCCTGCGCCCGAAATACTCACTATTTCAGCGCCCAACGCTGGTAAGCTTGCTTTGGCTTCACTAAAACCTTTAATAAGCGGTGCGCGGTAAGGTTCTGCTATTTCATCTTTCATTATGCTAAGTGCATCGTCAAAACGATTAGTCAACAGTAAGCTACTAAATGCCGATAAACGCTGTGCAAACTCAACACTTGCATGCATGCTCAACTCTTTTGGTAAAACCGAGCGCGCTTTTGCAGTGTTGAGTGAAAAACCAGGGAACGCAGCAACGTAGTACCAATTTTCATCAACAGGCAGTGCAATCGATTTATCAGGGATTAAATCACCTGTTAATTGCAAACCACCTAAATAGCATGGCGTGATGTTGTCGTAATGACGACCACCGCTCACTACAGCTTCAAAGTCAGCCATAAGCTCAATAAGCTCAACCTGACTTAAGTTAGTTTGTGCAAACTTATCAAGGGCAGCAAAGGTAGCCACGACCGAGCATGCACTAGAACCAAGTCCAGATCCAATTGGTAAATTCTTTTTAAGCTCGAGCTTTACGCTTGGCATATCAGGCGCAACATGCGCTCTAAAATGTACTAAACACTGGTACGCTAAGTTTTCATTCGCATCACTTGGTAACTTGTGAGCGTAGTCGCCAGTACAAATAAATTCGTCACTTGGTGCTGCACTTACAACGGCTACATCACCTAATAAACTACCATCAATTGGCGCAAGCGCTGCGCCAAGTGCATCAAAACCTACTGCAAAATTACCAATAGACGCCGGAGCATATACTTCAATCATAACGAGCTCCTAGCGCGATAGTGTTTTTAAAATATCAGCAAATACACCCGCTGCTGTTACTTCAGACCCTGCACCATAACCACGAATAACAAACGGACGTGGCTGGTAGTATTGACTTAAAATAGCAAGCGCGTTTTCGCCATCGCGAATTACATTAAGCGCATGTTTTTCATCAACAGCCTCAATACCTACTTTACAGTGACCTTCTTTAATTGTACCTACATAACGAAGTACCTTACCTTCGCTCGCAGCGCTTTGAATGCGGTCATTAAAATCAGCATCTAGGCTTGGTAGTTTTGCCATAAACTCATCAACGCTATCACCTTGTGCAAAACCTTGTGGTAATACTGACTCAACTTCAATATCGCTTAGCTCCAACTTCATACCGGCTTCGCGAGCAATGATCAGTAACTTACGTGCTACATCGGTACCCGATAAATCATCACGAGGATCTGGTTCTGTAAAGCCACTTTCTTTAGCTTTAATTGTGGCTTCAGAAAGTGATAAACCATCTTGAAGTGCGCCAAACATATACGAAAGTGAGCCTGATAAAATACCGCTAAACTCTAGTAACTCATCACCAGCTCCAAATAATGACTGTAAGTTGTCGATAACTGGTAAGCCTGCACCAACATTTGTTTCGTATAAAAATTTACGATTATTCTTTTGTGTTGCTGCAATTAAATCTTGGTAATACGTGTATGAGCTTGTTGTCGCTTTTTTATTGGCAGCAACTACATGGAAACCTGCATTTAAAAAGTCTACATACTGCGCAGCAAGTGCATCTGAAGATGTACAATCTACTAATACCGGATTCACTAAGTGGTTTTGCTTAACAAATTGCTCTACTAACTTTAAATCAAATGCTTGCTCAGATGAGGCCAATTTTTGCTGCCAATCACTAAAAGCGATGCCTTCGTTATCAAGGTGTAATTGACGAGAGTTAGCAACACCATACAAGTTAAGTTTAATATTACGTTTTTCAAGCCACGCTTGCTGGCGTTCAAGCTGATTAATAAGCTCTTGCCCTACTAAGCCACAACCTAGTAAAAACACATCAATTGACGGCACATGCGTGAAAAAGTTTTCATGGCATATTTTTACAGCGTCATTACATAACTCACCATCAATTACCGCAGAAATAGCACTTTCTGTAGAATCCTGTGCAATTGCCACGATATTTACTTGCGCTTGTGCAAGCGATGCAAAAAACTTAGCCGCTAAGCCACGGTGTGCGCGCATGTTGTCGCCCACTAAAGTAACAATGGCTAAATTACGCTGTACTTGTACAGGCTCAATAAGCCCTGCTTGTAATTCAAGCTCAAATGCAGTTTGTAGCGCATCCAGTGCAAGTGCTAGGTCTGTTTCGTGCACACAAAAACTAATGCTAAATTCACATGATGATTGCGTGATCAATACAATTGATACGTTATCATGAGCAAGCGCGTTAAATACCTTAGACGCCATGCCTACTTTACCCTTCATGCCTGGGCCTGAAACAGTTAACATTGCAAGGTCTTGCAAGCTAGAAAGCGCTTTTACGGGCTCATCAGATGAATAATCGTTACCAATTAATGAGCCTTGTGCGTCTGGGTTATGCGTATTTTTAATTTCACATGGCACGCCTGCTTTAGCACACGGTAAAATTGTTTTTGGGTGAAGTACTTTTGCACCAAAGTAAGAAAGCTCCATCGCTTCTTTATAAGATAAAAAATCTACTTTAGTGGCTTTTTTAATATAACGAGGATCAGCACTGTATACGCCATCAACGTCTGTCCAAATTTGACAAATCTCAGCTTCTAAACATGCTGCTGCAATTGCTGCTGAGTAGTCTGAGCCATTACGACCAAGCGTTGTAAGCTCGCCCTTGTCATTACTCGCAGTAAAACCAGGCATGATATAAATAGTTGCAGGATTTTCTTTAAGCACAGCTTGAAAGCGCGCTTTACTTGTTACTAAATCAGCCTCGGCGTCGATATAACCACCAGTTGAGGCGATACAGCTTGTTGCTTCTAAGTATCTTGCATCGTGCGAGTTCAATAAAGCCTGCATTAAAGAAACGCTAACGCGCTCTCCAAAGCTAATTACAAATGCGCGAACTTGATCAGGGCAACACTGTATAAGCGACACGCCATCTAGTTTATTTTTAAGTTCCCTTAGATCTGGCCAGATTGTAACTACTACGCCACTTTTTTCAACGTCAGCTTTTAGGCCTTCACAGCGACTCGCTAATGCTTGCCATTGCTGCGAAAAATCTAAGCCTTGCTCTGCGGCACTTGCGAGTGCAACTAGCGAATCGGTCATTCCACCTGGAGCAGAAAGCACCAATAACATTTCATCTTTTAACTGTGCTTTAACTAACTGAGCTACCTGTTGTAAGCATGCATAATCGGCAAGTGAAGACCCACCAAATTTTAAAACTCGCATTGTTTATGTTCCTCATCCCATAAAACGAAAAAAGGCCTGTGTTCTAAGTGAACACAGGCCTTTAAATTTGTTGCACCGACCTATGCCACTATCCAGTAAGAATGATGGTTGTAATAATAATGGTCAGTACGCGATTAATTGTTTTCATATGTTAAGACTGCCTTAACAAAGGCTATGCTGTCAACCCTAAATTAAAAGATAAAACAGCCTTTTTTAACATGAAAAAACCTAATGAATGCCAAATTTATGCAATATTTCATTCAAGCTTGATTTATTAATAGGTTTATCAATAAAATCAATTGCGCCAAGTTGGGCGACTCGTTTCTTCATTTTCTCCTGTATATCAGCAGAAATAACCAACACAAAGCACTCTATTTTTTCTATTTTTATAGTTTCAAGTACTTGTATACCATCAACCTCTGGCATGGTGAGGTCTAGGCACAGTAAATCAAAGTTTTGTGCTCTTAAAAGATCGAGGGCGTTTGCTCCATTTATAGCTTGTTGTATATCTGCATCTATACACTCATTTAAACACCGCACGACTTGTTTACGAGCAACAGCAGAATCATCACAGACTAATATCGAAAATTTCATCATGTTTACTACTACACAACCATCAAAGTTATTAAAAGACCATCTTCCTTTGCACTCAAGACACTTTAACACGCATCTAAATACTTAGCGCATTAATAATTCAATGCAATGATAAATATAGAATTAATTCATTTAAATATGATTAACGAAACTAAATTCTAATCAAACTTACAAAACTTAACGTCTAACAAATTTACTAATTCATAGCTGAATTTAATTACATTAATACTACATACCTATTTAATTAGATTTATCTTATTAAATTTTAACTTTTTTATTTATTTTTAGAGGTTTATTGACTAACTTTTGAATTACAATAGTAACGTTACAAAAATAACAAAGGATGAACAAGTCACTCATGTTACAAAAAAGCCTTTCTAAGAAGCTACTAACAAGCGTTTTATCCGTTTATTTTTTGCTTACCTTCGTAGTGACTTGCGGACAGGTGCTTGCTGAATATCTCAATACTAAAGACTATATACGTGATGAATTAAGTACATTACAAAAAACCTTTAGTCGTAGCTTAACACGTGCAATTTGGGAGCTTAATACCAAGCAAACAATTACAACAGCAGAAGGTTTACTCGCCATTCCCATGATTGAAGGGATTATTGTTCGAGACGACAGCGGCGAAATTATTTCACAATTAGGGCGCTCGCTCGACATACATAAGCTATATAACCAACAGTTAGTACAAGAAGAAGCAATTTTAGAAGACGCGAAATCCGGTCTGTTTGGTTACACCTTTCCACTTATTTTTGAATTTTCTGGCCGTGCTACCCAAGTGGGTGACGTTACCTTATTTTCTAGCCGAGAAGTTGTTTTAAGCCGAATTATGGTATCAATCTACTTTTTGATTGGTAATGCGATGATTAAAACCACCTTTTTAATCATTTTATTTTTAATGGCATTTAGAAAGCTTCTTACAGATCCCTTAGCTGAGCTCACTGAGCAACTAGAAAACCTAGAATTAGATGAGCTAGAAGGACAACACATCGAAATAGAAAC
The DNA here is from genome assembly GCF_000498015.1 of Pseudoalteromonas sp. TAE79. NCBI lineage: Bacteria > Pseudomonadati > Pseudomonadota > Gammaproteobacteria > Alteromonadales > Pseudoalteromonadaceae > Pseudoalteromonas > Pseudoalteromonas sp. TAE79. The sequence continues at coordinate 17,820 of NZ_AUTL01000048.1, read as the reverse complement.
AGAGGAGCATAACGAACTAAAAGTAATGGAGCAGTCGTTTAACAAACTAATAGATAAAGTGGTTCAGTATAGGAAAGAGCTTGAGCACACCCAAAAAGAACTCATTATTAGTAACGAAAAACTCGATCATCACAACATACAACTTGAGCAAGACGTAGCCCGTAAAACATCAAACTTAAGCCAAGCAATGATGGAATTACAACATCAAAAATATGAACTTGAAAAGCAAAAAATTGTGCTCACTGAAGAAATAGACTTGCGCCGCAGCACAGAGCAAGAGCTAATTACAAAACAAACTGAATCCCAACGTTATATAGAAGAATTAAGCCTTGCACAGGAACGTTTATTAGGTACAGAGAAGATGGCTGCACTAGGCGGACTTGTGGCGGGTATTACACATGATATAAACACCCCTATTGGGATAGGTGTAACGGCAATATCGTTTTTGCAAGAACGCTTAAATAAACTCGAAAGTGCTTATAGTGAAAAAACACTTTCACCAAAAGCATTAGAAGAATTTATTAACGAAGCAAAACAAAGTACAAGCTTGTTAACCACTAACTTAGATAGAGCCTCAGAGCTTATTGCTAGCTTTAAGCAAATAGCGGTCGATCAGGCCAGTGAAGCAGTAAGAACTATTAACTTTAAAGATTACACTAACGAAGTAATACGCTCACTGCATCCAAAACTAAAAAAGACATCTCATACAATAAAATTAGAATGCCCTGATGATTTAGTTTTAAATTTACCTGCAGGCGCCATCAGCCAAATTTTTACTAACTTAATAATGAATTCACTCATTCATGGCTTTGAAGGTAAAAGCAACGGTGTGATGGATATCAAAATAAGTGCAGATGACACTAACTTAACGATTGATTACAAAGATGACGGTAACGGTGTTACCAGTGAGCAATTGAAAAAGTTGTTTGACCCATTCTTTACGACTAAGCGCGATGAAGGCGGAAGCGGATTAGGTACCCATATAATGTTTAATTTAGTTAAACAAACTCTTAGCGGATCTATTGATGCAACGAGTGAACCTGGCAAAGGTCTGCGTTACTATATTCAATTTCCAAAGAACATGGCTAAGCCAATGCCTATTTTTGAAAAATATGAATAAAAAAGTACATGCATTAAATTATTAGGGCGTGTTGATCTTTGGTGGTTGAATTTTCAGCAACATATTTGGTTTTTACTTAGCCCACTAGGTTACAAACCTCGCGCCGCGATTTAATCGCCCATAGATTGAACAAATTTCAATCCATAAAGTTCAACACGCCCTAGTAACAAATCAGTCATTTCGAGATGCTGTTTTTATTGCTATGATTGGACAAATTTTTCAAATGGATCAATTCCCCTATGTGGTTTAGTAACCTTATTTGTTACCGCTTTAAGCAAGACGTTTCATACACCCAAGAAGATTTTGATAAAGCATTAGAGCAAGATTTATTTCGCCCATGTACTGGTCAAGAGCTTGCAACATTTGGTTGGACAAAAGCGTTTGGAAAGCATGGCGAAACACTATCGCATTTTTCTCAAAAAAGTATTTTAGTTTGCGCAAAACGTGAAGAAAAAGTACTCCCAGCTTCTGTTATTAACGAACTAGTTACTGAGAAGATTGATCAGATAGAAGCCGAAGAAAACCGCCCTGTTAAAAAGAAAGAAAAAGACGAATTAAAAGAAAACATTCTTCATACTCTTCTACCCCAGGCATTTAAAAAGTCGAGCTTACAATTTGCCTTTATTGACCAAGAAAATGGCTGGGTGGTTGTAAATAGTGGCAGCTTTAATAAAGCTGAAGAGCTACTGGCACTACTTCGTAAATCGTTAGGAACGCTCCCAGTTGTACCTGCGTTTGCTAACTACGACCTAGATGTATTCTTAACTGATTGGTTAACTAACTTTAGTACACCAGAAGGCTTTGCTATTGGCTCTGACGCTGAGCTTGAAGAAGCTGACGACAGCGGTGCACAAGTAAAACTAAAAGGCCATGATCTGGCATGTGATGAGGTTAAATCGCACTTAGAAAGTGGTAAACGCGTAACTAAACTGGCACTTGATTGGCAAGAACGCCTTAAGTTTATGCTGCAAAACGATGGCTCTATCAAGCGTTTAAGCTACTCTGAAACTCTAAAAGAAGAGAACGCAGATATTCCTAAAGAAGATATGGCTTTAAAACTTGATGCTGACTTTATTTTAGCTTCTGAGGAAATAAAGCAATTACTTGAAGAACTAACTGCTGGCTTAGGTGACGTTGAAGATTTAGAAAAAGCGTAAATACCACAACCTACATAAATATTTAAGCGCTTTGAAGCATTAAATAGATTCATATATAAGCAGGTTGGTATAACAGATAAAAAATCCGATAGCAGTTTACTGCTATCGGATTTTTTAATGGAATTTTTAGAAGCGCTTATTTATATATTTGTTATCCGCGAACAGAATTTAGCTAACGTTCGGCGTATTAAAACCTAATGAAATCATCTTTCAAGTAAGAGATTACAGCAAGGTTCAAAGGAAAGTTATGTAGAGTGATATGAGATTATATGTATTCACTTCAAGCTGGACAGCACAAAAACTGAAGCTTTGATTTTAATTGAAATAATTAACTTATTTGTGCAGATAACTTATTTTAGCTTTTAGCGTCTTCAACTTTAGGTTGGCGATATATTTTTATAATGTGGTATAAATTTACAAGCGACAATAAGCCGTTGGTAAAAATAACAGGTACTGCGCCAATGGCAACACCGTATACAGTAAATACAATACAACCAAACATGTTGTACCAACGCAGTTTTACTACATCTGTCATTGTTAACGATGCAACCAATAAAGCTGATGCAATATAGCCTAAATATTCCCAACTCAATTGTTCTCTCCTAGCCTTTAGGTTAGCATTACATGTACTGCTAACTTATGGCACTTATAAGTATTGCAAAGTTACAACAAAATAAAAAAGCTAACTTGCTTAAAAACCTGAAAAAGTTTGCCGGAAAACACCAGCAAATTCTTAAATCATTACACGGGAAATGAAGGTAAAATAATACTATTAGCAAAGCTAATAATATTAGTAGCAAGTTAGCGTAAATTCTTAGTGTCTTAATGCTAACGTCATTAAGATGTAATAAATAGGACAAATGTCCGAAGAGCACATTGATGTTTCAATACCATTTTTCTAGTTACCTTGTTGATCAGCTTTTAACCTTTGCCGGTAGTAGCTATCAACAATCAAAAAAAGAAGTTCTGATCCATCAAGATCAGCCTTTAAGCAAGCTTGTGCTTGTACGCAGTGGCACTGTGTCGTTTAGTTACGACGTAGGTAATGGACGACGCCTGCTGTTAGGACAATTGGATTGTAACAACACCCTTATTGGTGAAATAGAAGCGCTAAATAATAATCCGTGTATTTATACGGTAACGTGCTTTAGCGATGTAACTTATAATCTTATTGAATTAAGACATTGGCGTGCTCTGCTGCTTGAAAAACCAGAACTGAGTTTATACACCGCACAAACTATTGCGGCTAAATTTCAGGAAAACCAAAAAATCAATTTAGATAAGCTACTACTACCATTGAGCTACAACATAGCCAAAGATTGCTTACTAAGAGCCGAGAACAACAACCCTACGCTACTTAGAGCCTATCCAACTGTAAATGCTGAAGCCGAACGCTTTGCCACCACTGAGCGAGCTTACAGACGTGTTGTTACAGAACTTGTCGAAAAAGGCTTGGTACTTAGAAGTAACGATGGCTTACAAGCAGTCGATATACCAAAGCTAAGTGAATACGTAGATAGCTTTGCTCAACTTTAAGTTATTTAAAGTTTACCCATAAAAAAAGGCCTTAACGGCCTTTTTCTATTTATACAAATTACTGATTACTTCTCTAGCAAAATGTCATGAATTTTCACAAGATCAGATTTACCTGCAATAATTTCATCCGGTGTTAAACCCGATAGTTCATGCGGGAACACTAACCACTCTTCAGACTCATGAATATAATAATCTGGAACAGTGTCTACTTTTGAGTTTTTTGGCTTGTAGTACGGACATGCAATACGAATATCACGTGGCAAGTTTAAGCGCATAAGCTCTGAAAGCTTTTCTTTTAATGCAACAATACTACGACCAGAGTCAAATACATCATCAACAATTAATAATGAGTCGCCTGCATTTGCGTTCTCAACAATGTAATGCAAACCGTGGACTTTAATTTCTTTAGATTGTTTACCAATACCGTAATAAGACGATGTACGTACTGCAATGTGGTCAGTCTCAATGCCTTTATAATCGTAATATTCTTGAACAGCAATACCGATCGGTGCACCACCTCGCCAAATACCAATAATAAAATCAGGACGAAAGCCATCTTGGTATACTTGTGCCGCTACGCGGAACGAATCTTCAAGCAGCTGTTGAGCTGTGATGTAGCACTTATCTGACATAATTAGAAACCCCAGTGGTGGATATAAGATTTGAGCGCAGCTTAGAGTTAAGCAAAAATTAAACTCAAACAGGTATTGGCGACGGATTTTACCGCAAATGAAATAAAATTGCTTGCCTGTAAATTAAAAAATAGGCACCCAAAGGTGCCTATTTTTAGTGTAAAAAGCATAATTTAGTAAATATTATGCTTTTTCTTGTAGGGTACGAGCAACCGTACGCATACCTTGCGTTGTTGCGCCCGCTGCCCATTGACTTGTACTGCCCATGTTAAATGCAGCCGCTAAATCTATGTGTACCCAGCCTTTGCCATCGTTTGGCACAAAGCGCGATAAAAAGCCTGCAGCATTCGATGCACCGCCATAACCGCCACCTTTTTGTGCACGGCTATTTGCCGTATCAGCATAAGGCGATGGGCAGTTTTGTTGATGCCATTTTTCAAGAGGAAGTGGCCAAGCAGCTTCCATTTCTTGAGATGCAAAACTCTCAACTTCACGTACAAGTTCTTTATCAAGTGCAAATAATGCATTGTACTCCTGGCCAACAGCAACAAGCGCTGCACCTGTAAGTGTTGCTGCATCAATAATAAGTGGAGCGCCAGTCTCACCTGCTGCCATTAAGCCATCAGCAAGTACTAAGCGACCTTCAGCATCGGTGTTTACAATTTCAACTGTTGTGCCATTTTTATAAGTAAGAATGTCACCTAATTTGTATGCATGACCTGAAATTAAGTTCTCAGCACAACATAAAAACAGCTTAATACGTTTTTCAATACCACGGTTAATAGCCAATGCTAAACCTGCAGTTACTGTTGCAGCGCCGCCCATGTCACACTTCATACCAAGCATACCTTCGCTTGATTTAATTGAGTAACCACCTGAGTCAAACGTAATACCTTTACCTACAAGCGCAGCACTTACTGGTGCATTTTCGTCACCTGTTGGGTTGTAATCAAGCTCAAGCAATACTGGTGGGCGAACACTACCGCGACCAACAGCATGAATACCAATCCACTGTTGCTCTAGTAACGCATCACCTTTAATGATTTGGTAACTTACGTGTTCAGGCGCTAATGATTGAATAAACTCAGCTGCTTTTTCGGCTAGGCTCTCTGGGTAAATGTCATCGGCTGTCCCGTTAACCATTTCACGTGCCCAAATTGCTGACGTTTTTAAGTGAGCAAGTTCTTTAATATCTGATTGTGCGTTATCAACAAACTCAACACCGTTTAACGATTTTGGTGTTACAAAGCCTTGATAAAAAGCCCACTGGCTTTCTGTACACCAAGCATCGCCTGCTAATTCAACGTTTTTAATACCTTGGATTGCAATAGTACGACCAGCTTTTTGAACATTTTTCAATGTTTCTTGCTCAGACAAATGAACAGTTGCACCGCGCTCATTAAAAGACAATGACGCATTATCGCCCCAATGACTCGCTGCTGCTTGTTCGCTTAGTTGAACAACAAATTTTTCACTCATGTTAGAATACCCTTGCACTTAAATGTGCCACCGAGTTTACTATAGAGCGCTTAAGTTCCCAACAGCTTGAGATAAATAACATAAATCACACTGCTGTGCAGTATTTACACTTTGGAAGTTATTATGAAGTACACGCCAACGCTGCAACCAGCCACCTTATTAAAGCGCTACAAACGCTTTTTAGCTGATTTACAACTAAGTGATGGCAGCGAATTTACCGCCCACTGTGCTAATACAGGTAAAATGACGGGATGCGCTGAGCCGGGTTTTGCTGCTTTTTATTCAACAAGCGATAACGCAAAACGAAAATACCCGCATTCATTAGAGCTTACGCAAAATAACTTATCGCAGCTTATTTGTGTAAATACAGCGGTGGCTAATAAAGTAGTAGAAGAAGCAATAAACAATAATGTGATAAGCGAGCTACTCGACTACAGTCAATTGCAAAGCGAAGTAAAGTACGGCAGCGAAAACAGCAGAATCGACTTTTTACTCACAGACGAAAATAAGCCCAATTGCTATGTAGAAGTTAAATCAGTCACATTATTAAGCGAAGATGCACCACAAAGCGGGCAAGGCTACTTTCCTGATGCGCAAACACTGCGTGGGCAAAAACATATCCGCGAACTAATAGAAATGATCGAACAAGGCCACCGAGCAGTATTACTGTTCGCTGTTTTGCATGAAGGAATAAATACCGTAAGTGCAGCTGCGCATATTGATAAAAAATACGCCACGTTATTAAGCCAAGCAATAATAGCCGGTGTTGAAGTATTAGCATACAAAGCCAAAATTTCAGCTAATGAAGTTTTACTTCATAAAAGAATAGCATTTATAGAATAATGTATTAAACCAAGGGATTGAACTAAGCGTAATCTGCAAAATAAGCAAAGTACTCAAATTAAAGAAAGTTATACAAAGTGAATTATAAAAATTAACTTGTTTTTAAAGCTTTTGCCCACATAACAAGGCAAGTTTTAGAAAGCGAATATGTGAATTAATTAAAAGTGTAAATAAACTATTAATACACTTTTTACTCAGTAAGCATGGTTGAAGCTAATTCGATTAATTAAAAATAAATTTGCCTAGGGTATAAGATTCTGTTATTTATACCGCCGGCTAATGCTGAGGCATTAAATTAAGGATTTAGGAGAGAGTTATGCCAGACCAAAAGAAACATGGTTTATTGGCTCAAGCCGGTTTAGAACCATACCAAGAAAAACCAGGCGAAGAGTACATGAATGATGCACAACGTGCTCATTTTAGAGCGATTTTAGAAACTTGGCGTAATGATTTACGTAACGAAGTTGATCGTACTAAATCGCACATGCAAGACGAAGCTGCTAACTTTCCTGACCCAGTTGACCGCGCTGCACAAGAAGAAGAGTTCTCTTTAGAACTTCGTACTCGTGACCGCGAACGTAAATTAATCAAAAAAATTGAAAAAACAATTAATTTGATTAAAGAAGATGATTTTGGCTTTTGTGAGTCTTGTGGCATCGAAATTGGCATACGTCGCTTAGAAGCACGTCCTACTGCCGATTTATGCGTAGACTGCAAAACACTTGCAGAAATCAAAGAAAAGCAATCTGGACGCGGCTAATTAATACTTATTAATTAGTTATGTCTCCTACAGCCGTTACTGCGCCTATGCGTAAATATCGCGGTCGTTTTGCACCGTCTCCTTCTGGGCCATTACATTTTGGCTCACTTGTAGCGGCTGTGGGTAGTTATCTAGATGCAAAAGCTAACCAAGGAGATTGGTTAGTTCGTATAGAAGACATTGACACTACGCGCGTGGTTAAAAACGCCGACTCCGATATTCTCAATACCTTACATGCCTACGCCCTTCACTGGGACGAACCTGTTGTATATCAAACGCAGCGTCAGCCTTTATACCAAGATATTACCCACTCACTTTTAAAACAAAAGCTTGTTTATGGTTGCACTTGTACTCGCAAACAAATAAAAGCCATTGGCGGTATTTATCAAGGGCATTGCCAAGCACTTAGCCATAATACGGAGTCCGGTGCGCTTCGCTTAGTTCAGCAACATCCAACTACTCAATTTAATGATTTAATTCAAGGTGATATAACAGTAAATAGCGCCCTTTCCCATGAAGATTACTTAATTAAACGCAGCGATGGCTTATTTGCATATCAACTTGTTGTGGTCGTCGATGATATCGATCAAAGGATTAATCGAATTGTAAGAGGCGCTGATTTAATTGAGCCAACCGCAAGGCAAATTAGTTTGTTTAAACAACTAAATAGCCCTGTGCCTGAATTTGCTCATTTACCTTTAGCGGTTGCCAAGCCTGGTTTCAAATTATCTAAACAAAACTATGCTCCCGCCATTAGCAAACAAAATCCAAAGCCTGCTTTAATTAGTGCATTTGAGTTTTTAGGGTTGCCTGTTATAGCTGATTTAATCGATTTAAATATTGAACAATTAATCGCTTGGGGAATTAAAAACTTTAGCTTAAAACAGGTACCACAAGTATCCGAAATACAAATTTCTCAGCATCCACGTAGTCAGAAAGTCCAATTTACACATTTAAGTAAATAAAATAGCTAAAAACGGCTTAATTTCAACACATCAACTTAATTTTTAAACCCTGCTGGTATATGATAGCCGCCTAAATATATGCTAATTACGTCAAACAGCTTGTACTGGGCTATAACCGCCTCATTTGCTGTAACTTATGATTGCAATGCAGAGTCAATCACACCTTCTAGGAGACAGACTATTATTTCCAAGCTTTTTCAATTTTGCCGACAAATAATCGGCCCGAATACAAGTGCACAAAGCGCTTCTGTAAGCAGTGAACCTATTGTTGTCACTCGTGGTGAGCATGGTATTTCTCGCAAACAATTTAGCCCAAATGCAATCAAAGTATTATACCGCTTAAAAGACGGTGGCTACGATGCCTACCTTGTTGGTGGTTGTATTCGCGATATATTGTTAGGCCAACAGCCAAAAGATTTTGACGTAGTTACTAATGCGACGCCAGATCAAGTAAAAAAACTATTTAGAAACTGTCGCCTTATTGGCCGTCGCTTTCGCTTAGCACATATTGTATTTGGCCGTGAAATTATTGAAGTGGCGACTATGCGTGGCCATCACGAAGCGCAAGAAGACAAAAATCAAATAAGCCAATCAAGCGATGAAGGCCAATTACTACGTGACAACGTATTTGGCAGTATTGAAGAAGATGCAGAGCGCCGCGACTTTTCAATCAATGCACTTTATTACTCAATCAAAGATTTTAGTATTCACGATTACGCCAACGGCTTAGCGGCAATTAAAGCTAAACAAATTGAGCTAATCGGCGACCCTGAAACGCGTTACCGCGAAGACCCTGTTCGTATGTTACGTGCAGTTCGCTTTGCTACTAAACTTGATATGAGCATTGCGCCTAAAAGTGAAAAGCCAATTAGCGAGCTTGCAAGTTTGCTTGATAACATTCCGCCAGCACGTTTATTTGAAGAAATTCTTAAGCTGTTTTTAAACGGCAAGGCCGAAGCTAACTTTTTAATGCTGCGTAAATACGGCTTATTCCGCTCACTGTTTCCTGAGCTTGATAAAATCTTAGATAAAAACCCAAGTGGCCTAGAACACACGCTTATTCAGCAAATGTTTCAAAATACTGACAAGCGCATTAATGCTGATAAAAAAGTAACACCCGCGTTTATTTTTGCCGCACTACTTTGGTTTCCGCTGCTTGAACGTACTAAAAAGATTCAAAGCCAAGAGCAACTTGCAGAATACGACGCTTTCGCACAAGCAATGAATAAAGTACTCAGCGATAACTCACAACACATTGCGGTTCCTAAACGCTTTACTCTAGGTGCCCGCGATATTTGGCATATTCAGCACCGCTTAGATAAACGCGCAGGCCAACGTGCTTACAGACTAACGCAGCAACCTCGCTTCAAAGCCGCCTACGACTTTTTACTCTTACGCGTAGACGCAGGCGAAACACAGCATACTGAGCTTGCCCAGTGGTGGACACAATACTTAGGCCAAGATATAAACGGCCAAAAAGAGATGGTTAAAAACTTAGGTCATCAAGGTGGTCCTAAGCCGCGAAAGCGCCGTCGACCTACTAAAAAGCCAGCTGAGTAATAACATGTACTGTGTTTATTTGGGTTTAGGTGCCAACCTAAACTCACCAAAAGAGCAGCTTGATAACGCGGTAATCGCGCTTAAAAAGCTGCCCAATTGTGAATTTATAAGCGTATCGCATTACTATGCTAGTAAGCCTATGGGCCCACAAGATCAACCTGACTATATCAATGCAGTAGCGTGTATTAAAACGACCCTTAAGCCAGAGCAATTGCTTGATTTAACACAAAGCATTGAGCTTGAGCATGGTCGAGTAAGAAAAGCTGAGCGTTGGGGTCCACGCACTCTTGATATAGATACTCTATTATTTGGTGATCAAATTATAAATACGGCGCGCTTAACCGTGCCTCATTATGGTTTAAGTGATCGCGAGTTTGTGGTTTATCCGCTATTAGAGCTTGCACCTGAACTTATTTTACCTAGCGGCGTTGCATTAAAAACCATTGCAAGTAATTTACCGCTCAACGACTTACAACAATTACCTCTGTAATTAACCTAGGCTTTTGCCTGCGAGGATATTATGTCTAAAATAACCGTTTCTACTTTAAATAAAATGAAAGCAGAAAATAGCAAAATTACTGCATTAACAGCCTACGACGCTAGTTTTGCAAAGTTATTTCATGATAACGGCGTTGAAGTTATTTTAGTGGGTGACTCTTTGGGTATGGTACTACAAGGCGGCGATGACACCCTTGGCGTAACCAATCAAGATATTGCATATCATACCCGCTGTGTACGCGCCGGTAGTCGCGAATTATTTGTAATTGCTGACTTACCGTTTATGACCTACTCAAGCGTAAGTGATACTTGTAAAAATGCAGCTGAACTTATGCGCGCTGGCGCAAACATGATTAAGCTTGAAGGCGGAGAATGGCTTTACGAGAGCATTAAAACGCTTACTCAACAAGGCATTCCAGTTTGCGGGCATTTAGGCCTTACACCACAGTCAGTACATGTATTTGGTGGCTTTAAAATACAAGGTCGCGAAGAAGACAAAGCACAAAAAATGATTGATGATGCAAAAGCCCTAGAAGCCGCTGGCGCACAATTATTAGTACTTGAATGTATTCCAAGTGCATTGGCTAAACGCATTACAGACGCTCTAAGTATCCCAACTATTGGTATTGGTGCTGGTAGCCTAACTGATGGCCAAATACTGGTAATGCATGACCTTGTTGGTATTTCCGCAGGTTACATTCCTAAATTTTCTAAAAACTTTTTGCTCGAAACAGGCAATATGCCTGCAGCCGTTCAAAAGTATTGTACAGACGTTAAAAATGGCGCATTTCCAAGCGCTGAACACGAGTTTAAATAATGCAGTCAATTACTGAAATTAGATCGTTACGTAGTCAAATTAAAGCATGGCGCCAAGCTGGTCTTAGCGTGGCACTTGTGCCAACGATGGGCAACTTGCACCGTGGGCATTTTTCGCTAGTAGAAAAAGCAAAAAACTTAGCCGATAAAGTCGTTGTGAGTATTTTTGTTAACCCAATGCAATTTGGTGCTAACGAAGATTTAGATAACTATCCTCGTACGCTAAACGAAGACAAGCAAGGCCTTGCTGAACTAGGCACTGATATTGTGTTTACTCCAAGTGTAGATACAATCTATCCAAATGGACTTGGTGCACAAAGCTTTGTAGATGTGCCTGATATTTCATTAGGCTATTGCGGTGGCTCACGTCCTGGCCACTTCAGAGGCGTTGCTACAATAGTGACTAAGTTATTTAACCTTGTACAACCAGACTACGCCTGCTTTGGTGAAAAAGATTTTCAGCAACTGCAAGTAATTAAAACCATGGCACGCGACTTATCAATTCCGGTTGAAGTTATTGGTGTACCTACAATGCGAGAAGTTTCTGGCCTTGCTATGAGCTCGCGTAATGGTTACTTATCGAACGAGCAAAAAGCGACAGCAACCGTATTATTCAAAGCACTTAATACATGCGCTGAGCAACTTAAAAGTGGCGAAAAAGACTTCGTAAAACTTGAAAGCTTAGCTAAACAAAGTTTAGAGCAAGCAGGCCTAAAGCCAGACTATTTTGAGATTGCTCAACGAGATACATTAAAAACTGCTACAATCGAAGATACTCAATTTGTTATTTTAGCCGCAGCCTATTTTGGTGGTGTTAGATTGATCGACAATATTCAAGTCGAAATTTAATATTATTGCGACTCCATTTTAAGGATAAGAAGCATGCACACTTTAATAAAAACAAGCGTAGTCGCCCTTACTTTTGCACTATTAGTAGGTTGCCAAAACCAAGTTGAAAACCCTGAAATGAATCAGTGTGCTCAACAAAATTACCAATGTGAAAGTACATGTGAACAGCAAACAACAGCTGATAGCTTAAAGCAACAAGTATGCTCTGGTAAATGTGTTGAGAGCTACAATCAGTGTAAAGTGCAAGCCGAAAAATTAGGTAATATTTAATCCCCTAAAACTTTTAATTTTAGGCACAAAAAAACCGCTCAGTGAGCGGTTTTTTATTGCTTATGGTTTATTAGTTCAAACCAAGCTTTTTAAGTTCTGTTTTTACTAGCTTTGCAGAAAGTGGTACATAACCATCTTTTTCTACAATTTGCTGACCATCTTTTGAAAGTACCATTCTTAAAAATTGTTCTTCCATAGGTGATAGCGGCTTATTCGGGTGTTTATTCACATAAACATATAAAAAGCGCGATAGCGGATATTTACCTTGCGCAACGTTATCAAGTGTTGCATCAACAAAGTTATCGCCTTTTTTAGCTAGCGGTACTGTACGTACGCCCGATGTTTTATAACCAATACCAGAATAACCAATTGCATTTAATGAAGATGAAATTGACTGTACTACCGATGCAGAACCCGGTTGCTCATTTACGTTATTACGGAAATCACCTTTACACAGTGCTTTCTTTTTAAAGTAACCGTAAGTACCTGATACTGAGTTACGTCCGTAAAGTTGAACGTCTTTAGCTGCCCAGTCACCTGTCAGACCAACATCGCTCCAACGGTTAACTTGCTCTGATGCGCCACATTTACGAGTAGATGAAAAAATCGCATCTACTTGGTCAATACGAAGGCCTTCAATTGGATTATCTTTATGTACAAATACTGCAAGTGCATCAATAGCTACACGTACTTCTGTTGGTTTGTAACCGTAACGTTTTTCGAACGCTTCGATTTCTTTAGATTTCATTTTACGGCTCATTGGACCTAGGTTAGCTGTACCTTCGGTAAGTGCCGGTGGCGCAGTAGAAGAACCTGCTGCTTGAATTTGAATATTTACATTTGGGTAAATACGTTTGTACTCTTCAGCCCAGAACGTCATCATGTTGGCTAAAGTGTCAGAACCTACTGATGAGAAGTTACCTGAAACACCACTAATTTTTTGATACTCAGGAATATCTTGGTCTAAAGCAACTGCTTGTGCAGATACGAAAGTTGTAACAGCCACACCCATTGCGGCAACTAAGTTTTTAAATTTCATGTAGGGTTCTCCGGTTTGTTCGTCCCATTTTCTAACTGCTGCCCACTCTAAAGTGAGTACATGACAGTTACATTACTCTTAAATGACACTTTTATGACTTTGCTTTTCAGCCTAATTACTTAGCTAGCGAAACTATCTTATCTATTGAAAATTCAAAAGAAAAACACGAACCTTTGTTAACTTCACTACTAATATTTAATTTACTATCGTGGCGCGTTAGTACATGTTTTGTAATCGCAAGCCCTAAACCTGAGCCACCTGTTGTTCTGCTGCGGGCTTTATCAACACGATAAAAACGCTCAGTTAAACGGTTAATATGCTCAGGCGCAATACCATCACCATTATCGGTAACACTAAAACATGCTTTATTGTTTTTGCGTTGCCAACATACTTCCACTTTGCCACCGGGTTTTGTGTAATGAATCGCGTTAAATACTAAATTAGAAAACGCACTACGCAGTTCATCCTCAGAGCCTTTAATATCAAGGGTTTTATCAATATTAAAAATAAGCTCATGGCCTTTGTCTTGGTTAATTGAATTTGCTTCAGTGTGAATATAACCAAGTAATTGCGGTACATTTATAGCTTTATCGTTGTCTTGGCGCCGTGCACCTTCAATGCGCGAAAGCGATAATAATTGGCTGACTAAGCTGTCCATGCGCTTACATTGTTCAAGCATGGTATTTTGCGCTTTGTTCCACATTGCTGGCGGCGGCATCATGTCACCATCCATCATCTCAAGATACCCTGTAACCACTGTAAGCGGCGTACGTAGTTCGTGTGACACATTGGCAACAAAGTCTTTACGCATTTGCTCTAGCTGTTTTAAGCGCGTTACATCACGTACTACAACCATAAGTTGCGTGCTTGCATAAGGCATTACCCTAAACTCTAGTACTTGCTCAATGCTATGGCCGTTATCCAGCTCAAGCGCGTCGTCAAATTCGCCTTTGTTCATGTATTTAGCAAACTTAGGTTCGCGAATTAAATTATCAAGACGCTGACCATGATCCGTAGGCCACTGCAGGCCAAGCACTTTAAGGGCTAATTGATTACACCACACAATACTTAAATCGTTTTGCAGCACCACAACCGCATCGGGCACCGCTTCAGCCCCATCGCGAAAACGACGAATTAAATCAGCAAGCTCATTACGTTTTTTACGATTACGGTGCTGGAGATGATAAATACCTTCGAACACTTGCTCCCATGCACCCTCGCCCTCTGGTGGATTAAAGCTGCGTTGATTAAGTAGCCAATCGCTCAAACGATAAAGTTGATGGTAGTGCCAAATAAGGAGGGAAAAAGATCCTAAAAATAAAAGCAAAAATGGCGCGCCAACTAGCACACCAATTAATAGTAAGGGTAAAAAATAGATAAACAGGCGCTTTACTAACGCCTGCTTATTAACAACTCGATACATACACTCACTTTACCTTAGAGTAGTAATACATGCATATTTCACACATTAGCTAAGCTTTAAGCTGATCACAGCTTACTTGAAAAACGATACCCAGCACCACGTACAGTTTGCACTAAACGGTCGTGTCCAAGTGGGCCAATTGCTTTACGTAGGCGACGAATGTGCACATCAACCGTGCGATCTTCTACGTAAACGTTAGTTCCCCATACATGATCAAGCAGTTGTTCGCGACTATAAACACGCTCTGGGTGGGTCATAAAAAAGTGCAGTAATCTAAATTCGGTTGGCCCCATATCAAGCTCGTTACCTTCTGAGGTAACACGATGCGAAATAGGATCTAAACGCAGGCCATGTACTTCAATAGCCTCTTCTAATGAGGTTGGCGATACACGGCGAATAACCGCTTTAATACGTGCCATAAGCTCTTTAGGAGAAAATGGCTTAGTGACGTAGTCGTCAGCACCTACTTCAAGGCCGCGTACTTTGTCTTCTTCTTCGCCACGGGCTGTAAGCATAATAATTGGGATTTGGCGGGTGTGTTCGTTTTGCTTAAACTTTTTAGCAATTTGAATACCGCTTCCACCTGGTAACATCCAATCAAGTAAAACCATATCTGGGTAAGGTTCAACCATAGCTGCAATAGCAGAGTCGTAATCTTCTGCTTCAATTGCTTGAAATCCATTTTGCTCTAAAACAAAAACCAACATCTCCCTGATAGGAGCTTCGTCATCTACGACTAGTACTTTACGTGACATTCCAATTTATCTCTTACGCTATCGAATTAGTTTTCATTATTATGACTAAGTATGACATTTTTATGAAAGTGTAACGTGTAAATTAAAATGGTGGTAAAAAAAACACAAATTAGTGACAAAAAACCTCATTAACGTCATATTTTTAAAACCTTTTTAATATTTAACGTAATAATTAGAGATTTACGATAAATTTATAAAATAGCTAATTTTTGAAATTATCTACTTTTTGTCGCTAGTTAAATCATTAAATAATACAAAATTAGCTGGGATCATTGTTTTACTAACCAATACTTTTTTACAGATCGATCGTTTAAAAGTAACTTTAAAGCTATTTTAAAATTAACAAACCCGCCTGTGTAACAATCAATACGTTTAAAAATAGATCTAAATTTTACTAAGCTCCAAATAAAAGATCAGATTTTTACCAAGCCGATCTACCCTCAGATCAGAGTTGTACCTAGTCAAAGCCATAAGTTGTTGATTGTTTGTACAAATAAATAACGATCAAATTATCTCAGAGCCTAAAATAGCAAAAAAGTGCATTTGGCTTAGTAAAGTAATGATCCGAAAAGGCTGTGTTAGTAAATGCGTGATCCCAAAGTAAGGTGTTGGTAATACAGTGATCTGATCAATAGAAGCCGTAATATAAAAGGACTGGCATTAAAAAAGCCAGCAACTGGGTTACTGGCTTTTAAACTATTTATTTTAAAATAGACTTATTATCTAATTTTAGGATCAAGTTCGCCGCTTAAGTATTTAAGGTGCATTTCATCAAGTGAAATTGGCTTAATTTTACTAGCCTGACCAGAAGTACCAAACGAGTTATAGCGTGCAACACAAATCTCTGTCATTGCTTTTGTAGCTTCAGCTAGGTATTTACGTGGATCGAAATTAGATGGGTTTAGCGCCATATGACGGCGAATTGCACCGGTAGATGCTAAACGTAAATCGGTATCAATATTTACCTTACGAACACCAAACTTAATGCCTTCAACAATCTGTTCAACCGGCACACCATAAGTTTCTGGAATTTCGCCGCCATACTGATTAATAATTTCTAACCATTCTTGTGGAACAGAAGACGAACCATGCATCACTAAATGCGTGTTAGGAATACGCGCATGAATCGCTTTAATACGATCAATCGCTAAAATGTCATCGGTTGGTGGGCGAGTAAATTTATAAGCACCGTGTGAAGTACCACAGGCAATTGCAAGTGCATCAACGTGTGTTTTATTTACAAAGTCAGCCGCTTCTTCAGGATCTGTTAGCATTTGCTCAGTGGTTAGTAACCCTTCTGCGCCAACACCATCTTCTTCGCCAGCTTCACCTGTTTCTAGTGAACCAAGCACACCTAGCTCTCCTTCAACTGATACACCACAGGCATGCGCCATAGCAACAGTTTCGCGCGTTACTTCTACATTGTATTCGTAGCTTGAAGGGGTTTTACCGTCGCTCATTAACGAGCCATCCATCATTACTGATGAAAAACCAAGCTGAATTGAACGCTGACATACACCAGGCGATGTGCCGTGATCTTGGTGCATAACAACGGGGATATGTGGCCATTCTTCAACGGCTGCTAAAATCATATGACGAATAAATGGAGCACCAGCATAAGCACGTGCACCAGCTGATCCCTGAACGATTACTGGGCTGTTTGTTTTGTCAGCCGCTTCCATTATTGCGCGCATTTGCTCTTGATTGTTAACGTTAAAAGCAGGTACGCCGTAACCATGCTCTGCTGCATGATCTAAAAGTTGTCGCATACTGATTAAAGCCATTGGGTATTCTCCAATTTATCGACAGTAGTTCCCTACCATCTAGTTTGAACGGATGTGTTAGTTTGGCGTTATAACAACGCCACGAAAAACCACTGCTTTGCAGTAATATTCCGTCTAAATTAACTATTAAATTAGGGTGAGAGGTATTTAATAATTAATTGTCGGTGAGGGCTATTAACCCTCACCTTACGCTACTAAAATTACTTAGCGCGCGACTCTAGCATTTCAACTGCTGGAAGTTTTTTGCCTTCTAAAAACTCTAAGAACGCACCACCACCAGTAGAAATATAAGAAACTTTATCGGCAATGCCGTATTTATCAATTGCGGCTAGGG
>NZ_AUTL01000047.1:0-7040 GCF_000498015.1 Pseudoalteromonas sp. TAE79 | reverse complement strand
CCCTTGTTCATTGCAGCACACCACATGGAAAAATCTTTTTGCTATATCTAAACCAATTGTTGTAATCTTCATTTTGGTCTTCTTGTCCCTTTGATTATTGTAACCACTTTAATCATGGCACATAGATGCCGTATAGGGAGGAGACCATTACATCAGGTTAAGTAATATCGTTTAATAAAATGGCTCTGTAGCTAACTAGCAACAGAGCTTTTTTTATAACTCGACTTTTTAAAGGTCGCTTTTCCACCTCGTTTAGCAAAGCGTTTTTTAGGTGAACTTTTTGGTAACCTTGCAAATGCATTGCTATCGCAGTTTGCTGCTAATTGTACAAACCCATTTAGGTCAGTAAGTAAAGGCTGTAAAAATTGCTGATAACTCATTACTTGCTGCGCGATATCACCTAAGCTCGATTCCCACTTTGCGGTTAAATCAGGACTCGCTAAACCTTGTGGTAATACGCTAATAAGGGCAAGTCCCGTTTCGGTCGCTCTAATTGACTTACCTTCACGTTTTAAAAAACGCCGCTTAAATAACAACTCGATTATTCCCGCACGTGTTGCCTCCGTACCTAAACCATCAGTGTCTTTTAATACTTTTTTAATTTGTGGATCTTTAACATAACGACTAATGCCGGTCATCGCAGCCAATAATGTAGCATCGGTAAAATAAGCAGGAGGTGATGTATGCTTTTCGACCACTTCGCCTTGCTCACAAAAAAGAGGCATACCTTTAGTTAAAGGAGGTAACGTAGCTTCATCTTTTAATTCAGACTTACCCATTAATACCTTAAAGCCCAGGCTTACATCTTGTTTTGCATTTGCTTTAAATAATCCGCCAGCGATTGTTATCTCTGCTTTAGTTTCGTTATAAATATAGTCGGGATAAAACTGAATTAGGTAATGGCGGCTTATTAATTGATATACCTTCGCTTCGTCACCGTTCAAACTCGCTGACTTTAACTGCTTAGCCGTAGGCACAATGGCATGATGGGCAGCCACTTTTGAATCGTTAAAACATTTACTACGCTTTTTTACATCAGCCCCGTTTACTAATTCACTGCTTTGCCCACCATTAGCACTTATAGCTTTAAAAATAGCTGATGCATCTTGATGGTGATCTTTAGGTAAATAACGATTATCCGAGCGTGGGTAAGTAATTAATTTATGACGTTCGTAAAGTATTTGGCAAATATCCAACACTTTTTGAGCTGGCATACCAAATGCTTTAGCCGCATCGATTTGTAGTGCAGATAAATTATAAGGTAATGGAGCACTTTGTTTTTTTTGTTTTTGGTCAAGTGAAGTAAGCTCAGCACTTTGCTTTGTAATGCGTGAAGCAACATTTTGTGCGAGTGCTTTGTTAAGTATTCGCCCTTCTTCATCTTGATGTGGCTCACATGCTTTACTAGGAACCCACTTAGCTATGAATGGCTGGTTATCTGGAGTAAGTAAATGCGCCAGTACATCGTAAAAAGGCTTAGATACAAAGTGTGCTATTTCGTTATCTCTATTAACAACAAGACCTAAAATAGGGGTTTGTACTCGCCCTACCGAAAGCACATTACCAAACCCTGCTTTTTGCCCAGCTAGTGTGTATGCACGTGTTAAATTCATACCAAATAGCCAATCAGCACGAGAGCGCGCTAAAGCAGATACACTTAGCGGAATAAAATCTCGATTAGAACGCATAGTACCCAGTGATTTTTTTACCGCCGATAAGTTTAAATCACTAATGAGTAAACGTTGCGTACTCTGCTTTTTAGCCTGACTTATTTTAGCTTCTTCAATTACTTGATCGACTAGTAGCTGGCCTTCACGGTCTGGATCGCCAGCGTGAATAAGTTGCGAGGCTTGTTTAATTAATTTTTTTAAAACAGTGAGCTGTTTGCGAGTTTTGGTTTTGGCTTTTAACTTCCACTGTTCAGGTATTATAGGTAAGTGTTCAAACTGCCACTTTTTAAAGCGCTCATCGTAATCATCGGGTTCTGCTTGTTCTAGCAAATGTCCAATACACCACGATACACAATCGCCATTAGCGACTTCTATATAACCATCATATTTTTTATGTGGTTTTGGTAACGCATCAGCAATAGCGCGTCCAAGTGAAGGTTTTTCTGCAATGTAGAGTTTCATAGCTTGCTTACCACTGTTCATATAAACAGTAGTTTAGCACAGCTATTTTAAAGGAGGGGCTTTTTTATGATTATTACCAGTTACTGTCTTATTATTTTTAATTACAATATAAATTAGCGGAAGATAACACACCACTACGGTGAGCGTATTAATTAAAGGTAAAAGCGTTTTATACATTAACGTGCTATAAGATAAATCCCAAAGGTGGCGATCAACAACGCGAAAAAGTTGTAAAATTGGTGCCATTATAACAACCAACTGACCTAAAACACATTGCCATAAATAAACTTTATCTTTTATCCCAAGATAGGCAATTAAAGCCATCCAAGCTATGTCATTAAACGCCCAGACAAGATATCTATATATATAAATATCTTTATCAAACTCTTTTAAAGAATCGTATATAAGTGCACCAAATAAGAAAAATACACCTGTGACACATACAAATCGTAATGCTAAAAAATCTTTACGCAAATAGAAAACAACAATAGCTGGGATTAAAAATAAAACCCAGCTAAGTTCAAGAAATGTAATTACCTTATCAACCCATAAAGGCATTGTTATTCTTTCGTCTTATCGTCATCTCCGCCAGTACCATTTCCAGGCATATCGCTATACTTATATTTTTTATTCACGGGCGTTCCATTACATATGTTAAGGAAATGTACTGTAAGCTAAAATGATGAAATTGCCAAGATGCTTAGGCAATTAAGTACCCTAAATTAAAACAAAAAGTAGTGAGATATAATACCAAGCAATAGCTTAACGTACATCAATAGGAGCAGACTCTTTAGCCTTACCTTGCAGGATTGATATTTCTACTCGACGGTTTCTTCGGCGATCTTCATTTGAATCGTTTGGAACAAGTGGACGAGTATCAGCTCGCCCCACTACCATCATGCGGTTTTTATCAAACCCTTGCACCGTTTGCAGCTCGCTTGCTACAGCTACAGCTCGCTTTGACGATAAGTCCCAATTATTAATATATAGCTCATTCGATACCTGAAAATCGTCGGTATGGCCAGATACAGTTATTTCGCCAGGTACATCTTTTAACAGTACACCAATATCTTGAATTATGGGTTTAAACTTAGGTTGTAAAAATGCACTACCCGAAGGAAATGAACCATTCTCTCTAATACGAATAATTATTTGCTGCCCTAAAGATTCAAGCTCAATTGCACCATCTATTATTTGCTTTTCAAGCTGCTGCGCGATTTTTTTAACGAGCTCGTTAGTTTGTTCCTGATCGGCCGCTGAAGTTGCTTGCTCTGACGATTGCTCTTGAGAAGTACTACGAGATTCGCCACCACGTTTGTCCCCGCGTTGTTCTTGCCTGCCACCAGCTGAGCTTTCATCTCCAGCCTGAAACTCTAACATTTGTTGAGTCATTTCTACTGTTTGTTGTTGAATAGTTTCTATTGGAGTGGGTTCTGGTTTGCCTGGGGTAAACTCCATAGCAATAACAGAGGTACCTTTAGGGATATCTTTTACTTCAATTTTATTCTGCACACCAAAAGCAAACTTCATAGAGCCCGCAATTTGTTTAAACTTAAGTACATCCATTTCTGAAAACGCAAGCAAGAGTACAAAAAAGCACATTAACAGTGACATTAAATCGGCAAACGTTCCCATCCATGCTGGTAGGCCTGGTGGTGGGCATTTGCACTCTTGATCAGACATAATTACTCCTCGGTATCTACTTTACGTTTAGATTCAGCTAAGTAATTTTTCAAAATACCTTCGATTACTTTTGGATTTTGGCCATCTTGTATACCTAAAATAGCATCCAAAATTAAACGCTGATTCATAGCCTCTTCGTCTTTACGCAGTTCAAGTTTTACCTGAATAGGAATTGCCACAACATTGGCTAAAAACGCACCATATAAAGTTGTTAAAAGCGCTACCGCCATTGCCGGGCCAATTGCTTTTGGGTCATCCATGTTAGATAACATTGCAACTAAGCCAATTAGAGTACCAATCATTCCCATTGCTGGTGCAATATCGGCTAATGACTTAAATAAGCCTGCGCCCATTTCATGTCGAGTAGTGGTTAAAGAGATATCTTTTTGAAGTGTGGCACGAACAACATCTGCGTCATGGCCATCAACAAGCATGTCGACGCCTTTGCGCATAAATGGATTTGGGATTTCAGCTTCTTCGAGTGCTAAAAAGCCTCCTTTACGAGCTGAATCAGCAAGCTCTACTGCTTTTTCAATAAGTTCTTCTGGCGTTTCAATTTTAAACATAAACGCTTTAGCAACAACTTTACCTATCCCCAAAAATTGCGACATGGTGAAGTTTGATAAAACAATAAAGAGCGAACCACCAAATACAATTACACTTGAAGGGGCATCGGCAAACATAGCCATTTCGCCGCTACTACTCATAAACATAGACATGACAATTAAGCCAATTGCGCCTAGGATCCCAATTATGGTTGCTAAATCCACATTTCCTCCAGAAGTTTCATGCTTAATGGCCTTATCATAAACTTTTATTATTAACTGATTATCGGCAACATATTGAATTGCTTAAGCCATTTTTATAAATAAACATAAAAAGCAGCCTTTAGCACTATTTTAGATCAAGTTATAAGGGCTACCTAATTATCAATTGATTTATTAAATCAACAGACCGCTATTAAGGCTTTATTAATGCACTTGAAATATAATTTAACGTGATAAAGGTAAAAAACCAATATCATCCTTTGACCTAGTTTAGCATTCCCCCTAAAATTGACCCCTAAATTTATTATGTAAGCTGAAATAAAGATGGCGACTAAAAAACCTGAAAACTTAAGTTTCGAACAAGCACTAGAAGAATTATCTACAATCGTTAGTGACATGGAACAAGGTGACTTATCGCTTGAGCAATCGTTAAAGCAATTTGAGCGTGGAATTGCATTAGCAAGTGCTTCATCAGGTAAATTACAGCAAGCAGAACAAAAAGTATCAATTTTGATGGGGAATGGCGAAAAGTCAGTTCTTACGAATTTTGATAATGATATGGAATAGCTGTGAGCATAAATAATTATATCGAACGTGCTCAAAAAGATGTAGTAGCGACCTTACAACAGCATTTTAAACAGCCTCTCGATACTGAAGAAACGGTAAAGAACGCCACCCAGTATGGATTATTTAATGGCGGTAAAAGATTACGTCCATTTTTAGTTTATGCCACAGGTAAAATGCTCGGCGCAAACCATCAAGACTTAAACGTACTTGCTGCTGCAATTGAGTGTATTCATAGCTATTCGTTAGTCCATGATGACTTACCAGCAATGGATGATGACGACTTACGCCGCGGACGCCCTACTTGTCATATAGAGTTTGGCGAGGCAAATGCAATTTTAGCCGGTGATGCTCTTCAAACTCTTGCTTTTGAGCTTATTGCGAATCACAAATTTGAATGCTCATCGCAAACACAAGTAAAAATGATTGCTACACTTGCCCACGCATCAGGCCTTCAGGGTATGGTTGGCGGACAAGGCCTTGATATAGCAGCAACTGATAAAGTAATTACCGTACAAGAGCTTGAGCGAATACATAAGCTAAAAACCGGAGCTCTAATTAATTGCGCAATTACACTTGGTGCACTGTGCAGTGAAAAGGCTGATCAACAAACCTTAGAAAATTTAAGTGTTTTTGGGTATGCTATAGGGCTAGCATTTCAAGTACACGACGACATTTTAGATGTTGAAGGCGATACAGTTATTTTAGGAAAGCCACAAGGCTCCGATATTGCCGCGAATAAAGCGACATATCCGGCGTTATTAGGTATGCTAGGCGCTAAAGAAAAGGCGCAAAATTTAATACAACAAGCCCATGAAGCGTTAGCAAATATAGATGCTGACACAACACTTCTTGCGTCGCTAGCAAATTATCTAATTGAGCGTGACCACTAATTTTTGCTCATACGTATTGCAATTAGCACTGACATTATTACTCAACATTAATTATTCGTAAAAGCTTTGAATTAATTAATGTTAGCGAAGGATATATATAAAACCATGACACTTGATAGTAGCAAGTATCCATTACTTAATTTGGTTGACGAGCCAGCCCAATTGCGTGACTTAGCGCAAGACAAACTCCCTGCATTTAGCAATGAGCTGCGCGATTATTTACTCAACTCAGTATCGCAAAGTAGCGGTCATCTAGCGTCTGGTTTAGGGACGGTTGAACTAACCGTTGCCCTGCATTATGTTTATAACACTCCAGACGATCGCCTAGTTTGGGATGTGGGTCATCAAGCTTATCCGCATAAAATTCTTACTGGTCGTCGCGAGCAAATGCACACCATTCGCCAAAAAGACGGTTTACACCCTTTTCCTTTTCGCGATGAAAGCCAATACGATACGTTTAGCGTAGGCCATTCAAGCACCTCTATTTCAGCTGCCTTAGGTATGTCTATTGCTGCACAAAAAGAAGGTAAAGGTCGAAAGTCTGTAGCCATTATTGGTGACGGAGCTATAACCGCAGGCATGGCATTTGAAGCGATGAATCATTTAGGTGATGTAAAATCAGACATGCTTATTATTTTAAATGATAACGAAATGTCGATTTCTGAAAATGTTGGCGCATTAACAAATCACTTTGCTCGAATTTTATCAGGTAGCTTTTATACTAACATTCGTGAAGGTAGTAAAAAGTTACTCTCAGGAGTGCCTCCGGTAAAGCAACTTGCCAGTAAAATGGAAGAGCACATTAAAGGCATGATGATCCCGGGTACCTTCTTTGAAGAATTAGGCCTAAATTACATTGGTCCCATTGATGGTCACGATGTAAACATGCTTGTAGATACATTACGTAATATGCGTAATTTAAAAGGCCCACAGCTTTTACATATAAAAACCCAAAAAGGTAAGGGCTACAAACCGGCTGAAGCCGATCCTATTGGCTATCA
>NZ_AUTL01000046.1:0-707 GCF_000498015.1 Pseudoalteromonas sp. TAE79 | reverse complement strand
AGCGAGTACCGCCGGATATTACTCAGCAGAGGCATGCGGCTAAGTAACAGTGTCAAAGCGCGGCAGTTGCTCTCCCTGTTTATTCAACAAATGGGTGAACTGGCCACGCAAAAGGCCATTAGCGTGAACTGCATTGGCTGGCATCACCACGCTTATGTGCATCCGCGCCTCACCTTTTACCCAAGCGAACACAGCAACAACCCGCGCATGGTGCTGCAAACCATGCACCCGATAGAAGGCTTTATTCAACAAGGCTGTAGCGACAGTTGGCGGCAGCACGTTGGCCGTTATTGTCTGGATAACCCGCTATTAATCGTTAGTGTTTGCGCTGCACTGGCTGCGCCTTTGTTGCATATGTGTGGGGTGGATGGTTTTGGTTTACACCTCTACGGTGCTAGCAGTACCGGTAAAACTGCAGCGCTGTATCCGGCATTATCGGTGTGGGGCGAGCCTAATCAGCTGCGCCACAGTTGGCGTGCCACGGCCAACGGTTTAGAAGGCACTGCGTTAGCCCATAACGATGCCTTACTGGCGCTCGATGAAATGGGCGAAGTTGACCCAAAAGAGGCGGGCGATGTCGCTTATATGCTTGCCAATGGCCAAGGTAAAACTCGAGCAGGCAAATACGGTGAAATGCGTTTACCCGCCCGTTGGCGTTTGGTGTTTTTATCCACTGGCGAAGTGACGCTCGAAAGCCATCTGGGCAG
>NZ_AUTL01000045.1:0-3839 GCF_000498015.1 Pseudoalteromonas sp. TAE79 | reverse complement strand
ACGGCGGCCAGTAAACAATTCACTTATGCGATAGAGCAGAAAAAAGCACAAGCCTTAAAAGCACTTATTAATTGGCAACTTGCCATGGATAAGTCGTCACTTGCTTTTGAACAAGAGCAACAGTTAGAAACCTTGCTTAAAATTGTAACTAAAAGGCAGAAAGCTGGCGATCTTGGTCAGGTTGATGCTGAGTTAACTTTCTTGAATTTGTCGCAAATGCTTAATAAAACGGCCCAAATACAAGCACAGTTAACACAAGCTCAAGCCAAGGTTAATGAGTTGTTGCCTGATTGGCGTCCTGATACACAAGCATATCCAGAGCAGGGCTTAGGCGTTACAAACTTTCAAGTAGCTGAGCAGTGGTTAACGCAGCACCCGCAAGTATTAGCCTCTCAAGCACTGTGGCAAATGCAAAAAAGTAAAGCTCAATATGCCATGCTTGAAACCAAAGCCGATCCTACCATTGGAATTAGTACCGGAAAAAATGATGTCGATAATGTTGTCGGAGTTACTTTTTCTATGCCGTTAAATATTCGTAATGATTACCAAGCTAATGCCAAAGCACAAAACCAACAAGCTATCGCCGCAGAAGCAAATTTTCGTTCAGTAATGCGTAAGCAAAAGTATTTGATACAGGCAAGTACTGCCTCACTAATCTCTAATAAAAAATACCTTGGCCGTTGGCAACAGTTAATGCAAGGACGCGGCGAACACAGCGCGCAGTTATTGCAAAAACAATGGCAAGTAGGTGATTTAAATACCTCGGATTATTTATTGGCATTACAACAAAGAGCGGAAGGTTTATACGCGGGCATTGAATTACAAGCCCAGTTCAAAATAAGCGAAGTGCAATGGCTACTCGATGTAGGCCAATTAAATGCGGCAACTAAGCTATTAAACTAAACCTATTATATCACTTTACGCGGCTTGATGAGCGTGAATTGTTACAGAATTTGGAATTAAAAATGAAAAATAAAATAACTGATAAAACATCTCATAAAATAGTGAAAAAAATAAAACTCATTACCCTAAGTAGTTTATTTACTGGCTTAGCTGTCGTGTCAACTACGGCATTATCATATAACGATGCCGCTCTAGAAAAAACGCCAGCAGTAGAGCAATCCATCGTATTAAAAACTGACCATGATCATGACTCTGAAAGTGAAGAAGTGCATGACGAAAGTGGTCATGAACATGGTAGTGATGAAAGCAAAGACGACCATGCTGCGGAGGAGAAATCTGATGACGGTCATGACCATGGTAGTGAAACAGCGAGTAAAGAAACAGCTGAAGAAGAACATGAAGAAGGCATAAGTTTTAGTCCAGAAAAAATGGCACTCGCCAATATCAAAGTGACTAACTTAAAGCCGGCAATTTTTGCTAAAAGTATCTATGCACCAGGAGAAATAAAAGCGAACGGTTATACCAGTTACATTGTCTCTTCACGTACTGAATCGGTAGTGATCAGTCGTCATGCTATTTTAGGTGAACATGTGACTAAGGGTCAGTCTTTAGTTACCTTATTTAGTGAATCAATGGCCGAAGCACAAGCACAATATCGTGTTGCTTACAGTGAGTGGCAACGAGCTAAAAAATTGGGCCTTGGCACCGTCAGTGAAAGCCGCCTATTAGCCAGTGAAACAGATTACATTTCAGCTTATGGTCGATTAACTGCCTTTGGTTTAACCAAAGCAGCCATTAAAGATATTGTAAAAAACAACTCATCAAATCTTGGTGA
This sequence comes from Pseudoalteromonas sp. TAE79, assembly GCF_000498015.1. Classification (NCBI taxonomy): domain Bacteria; kingdom Pseudomonadati; phylum Pseudomonadota; class Gammaproteobacteria; order Alteromonadales; family Pseudoalteromonadaceae; genus Pseudoalteromonas; species Pseudoalteromonas sp. TAE79. The sequence goes on along the minus strand of NZ_AUTL01000045.1, from coordinate 2,101 downwards.
ATATACCTTAGTCGCTCAGCGCTCTGGTGTGGTTTTAAGTGATGATTTCTCTCAAGGACAACGTGTGCCTGCCGGTGAAAAAATCATGGTATTGGCTGATGAAAAAGACTTATGGGTTGAAGCGCGTGTTTCGCCAAATAAAAAATTAAGTCTTCCTATTGGCACCATTGCAAAAGTTGAGTTTGCCGGGCAAGTGCATGTTGCCAAGGTCATTCAAGAAGCACATACCATTGATCCAAGTACGCGTACCCGAATCGTTAGACTGTCGGTTGAAAATACTGATGACAGTTTGCATTCAGGCATGTTTGTTAATGTAAATTTTCAGTTTGATACGCAAAGCCCTGTAATAGCAGTACCAGAAACAGCATTAATGCGTGGTGCCGATGGTGATTGGACGGTATTTGTTGAAGACCATCCTGGTGAATTTAAAGCCGTTGAAGTTGAATTAGGTCAGCCATTAGGCAATTACCGTCAAATTATCGGTATTGAGCCTAATACCCGTTTGGTAACAAAAGGTGCCTTTTTTGTTGCGTCAGAAATAGCAAAAGGCGGATTTGATCCGCACGGCCACTAGGGGAATAAGATTATGTTTAATAAAATAATTGATTGGTCGATCAATAATCGACTCTTAGTAATTATCGCCCTAATTGCTACTATGGCAGGCTCTGTTATGGTGATCCCAAAACTAAATTTAGATGCTTTTCCTGATGTAACCAATGTTCAGGTAGCGGTTAATACTGAAGCACCGGGCTTAGCCGCTGAAGAAGTAGAGCAGTTAATAACCTATCCCATTGAAGCAGTAATGTATGCGTTGCCTGATGTAGAGCAAGTACGCTCTATTTCAAAAACGGGTTTATCGGGTGTTACTGTTGTCTTTAAAGAAGGCACAGACATCTACTTTGCTCGCCAGTTAGTATTTGAGCGTTTACAAGCGGCAAAAGAGTTAATTCCGCAAGGCGTGGGCACACCAGAAATGGGACCTAACACCTCAGGTTTGGGTCAAGTTTTTCAGTATTTGTTAATTGCAGATAAAGATTCTGGTTATGATTCTATGACCTTAAGGAGCTTGAACGATTGGATAGTAAAGTTATTGGTTATGCCGGTAGATGGTGTTACCGACGTCTTATCTTTTGGCGGCAACGTCAGACAGTATCAAGTCAACATTGAGCCAAGTAAATTATTATCATATGAGTTAACGCAAGACGATATTGTTACTGCACTCGATAACAACAATGCCAATGTTGGCGGTTGGTACATGAACCGTGGACAAGAGCAATTAGTTATTCGTGGCACAGGTTGGTTTAATAGTGGCGAAGCAGGTTTAGCTGATATTAGACAAGTACCGGTTAAAACGGTTGATGGTACTGTGGTGACTATCGAAGATGTAGCCAAGGTTTCGCTGGGTAGTGAAATACGCCAAGGCGCAGTTACTATGACGCGCAGAGATGCACAGGGTAACATTGAAAACTTAGGTGAAGTGGTTTCAGGTATCGTATTGAAACGTATGGGCGCAAATACTAAAGTGACAATCGACGGTATAAGTGCACGTATTCCAATGATCAACCAAGCACTACCTGAAGGCGTACGTTTTGAACCTTTCTACGATCAGGCAGATTTAATTACTAAAGCAGTTGATACTGTAGTGCAAGCATTAGCGCTGGCATTTATATTTATCGCTATCGTACTTGCTCTGTTTTTAATGAACTTACGCGCAACCTTTTTAGTGTTAATTTCAATTCCTATTTCAATCGCTATCGCCTTAATGGTGATGTCTTGGATAGGTTTATCGGCAAACTTAATGTCGTTAGGTGGTATCGCTGTTGCTATTGGTATGTTGGTTGATGGCTCTGTTGTGATGGTTGAAAACATGTTCAAACACCTTAATAGACCTGATTCAACACATTACAAAAATGCGCAAGCGAGAACGTTAGGCACAGATGCTGATCCCCACGATGTAGAACATGATAAAGAAGGCATTCCTCTACGATTAAAAGAAGCAGGAAAAGAAGTTGCACGCCCGGTATTTTTTGCTGCCTCTATTATTTTAGTGGTATTTACACCGTTATTTAGCTTTGAAGGAGTGGAAGCTAAATTGTTCCAG
>NZ_AUTL01000044.1:0-14483 GCF_000498015.1 Pseudoalteromonas sp. TAE79 | reverse complement strand
ATACGGCGGCATGGAGGCGTCGTATGTGCGCCGCTTAAAAGAGCTTGAGGAAGAAAACCGTCGGCTTAAGCAGATGTATGCTGAGTTGAGCCTCAAGTCACAGATGCAAGAAGACATCATAAAAAAGCTCTAGCACCTGTGGCAGAACGAAAAGTCTGGGCACGCGAGTTGCAGGTGCAGTATAAGGCGAGCGTTGTAATAGAGCTGTGATGTGGTTGGTATCAGTCGCACTGCTTACTATTACGAGCCGAAATTGAACGATGATGACGAAATCATTGATGCCTTGAATGCTTTAATCGAAAGGCACCATCGGTGGGGCTTCCCGAAGTGCTTCAAACGCCTTCGTAAGCTATAGGCAACCGTTGGAACCACAAACGAGTTTATCGCGTTTATACTGAGTTAAAACTGAACCTACGACGCAAAGGTAAAAAGCGACTACCCAATCGCATTCCAGAGCTGCTCCAAATGCACTGGAGTAAGTCCTGGTCAATGGACTTTATGAGCGACAGCTTGCACAACAAAGTCAGGTTCCGCACATTTAACGTTATTGACGACTTTAATCGCGAAGTTTTAGGTATCGATATTGCGACCAGCATGTCGTCGCTGCGCGTCATACGCTATCTTGACCAACTTGCTGAGTGACACGCTTACCCTGAGAAAATTCGAGTTGATACTGGCAGCGAATTCACCTCGGAAGTGTTTGTGAATTGGGCAAAAGCACATGACATTATGATTGATTACATCAAGCCCGGCTGCCCATATCAGAACGCATACATTGAACGGTTCAACCTAACTTATCGTGACGATGTACTCGACGGCTACATCTTCAACAACCTGAATGAAGTGAAGCAAATAGCCGAAGATTGGATTGAGTTATGCATCAACGACCGCACGATTCACTCAATGATATGACGCCGTTTGAGTACCGAAATGCGGCATAAATATTCTACGAGATGACTGTGTTCTAAATGGGGTATTTACATTACCTGTCCTTGCGTAGCTTGTTCGATGGGTAAAACGAATTCAGCGGGAACACGCCCTGATTTATTCAACCAAAACCAGACGTTTTGCTGTTTTGAGTTGATGGCTCGTGCTAATGCTGATTGCCCGCCGAACAAGTCAATGGCACGGCGGAGATGTTTTTGTGTCGTGTTGAACACTTCCATACCGTCACCTGTTACAATAATAACTGTTACAAGATTGAGTGTTACAGTTTAAACTGTAGATTAGTCAACAGTTAAAATTGTTGAAAGGCTACAGTTTTATTTGTAGAATACGGGCTTATGAAAACTTTATCCGAACGACTAAACCATGCCTTGCAGCTTACTGGGGTGACTCAGTCTGAGTTGGCTCGTCGCATTGGTATCAAACAGCAGTCGATCAGCCAGATTTGCTCTGGTAAATCGGCTAGGTCTCGTTACACCATGCAGATCGCGGAGGCGCTTCGCGTGAATGCTCATTGGCTCGCCACAGGTGATGGCGAGATTGGCTTGGGGGTCGGTAATGTAGAAGTTGGGCCTGACATTAAGGGAAGAATTCCTCTCATTAACTGGGTTCAGGCCGGTGATTGGACTGAAATAGCGGAGGGATTTGCCCATGAAGATGCTGAAGAGTGGCGTGAAGTCACTGGAAAAGCACATGAGGGTTGTTTCGCACTTCGCGTAAAAGGCGACAGTATGGAAAATCCAAGCGGGAAAAAATCCATACCTGAGGGGGCAGTGATCGTTGTTGATCCTGAGTTACCTTGCACTTCAGGTTCATTGGTTGTTGCGCGTTTGGATGATTCGAAAGAAGCAACCTTTAAGCAGTTGGTCATTGACGGTGAACAGAAGTACCTAAAACCTTTGAACCCCCAATACCCTGCAATACCGATCAACGGCAACTGCACCATCATTGGTGTAGTACGACAAGCTATCATCGATTTTTGGTAGCGAAGGAATTTGTGGTTTAGCCACAGTTGTTCATGAGCTGAAGAAGCAACGATTGCAAACAGCTACAACTGAGCATTGGCGCACGCTGAGAGTAAATGGTAACCGATTAGATAACCATTGATTGTTTATAAAGTCAAGATCAGCGAAAATAGCGGCCAATTACGATTAACACGACGGATTTGACAAGCGAAGAACTGAAAGAGAGTACTTCCAAAAGTGTGTACAAATCCGTGTACAAACTAAAAGAATTTATACATGGCAAACCAAGATTTTCTTAATGAAATCAATAAGCGAAGGACCTTTGCTATCATCTCTCACCCTGATGCTGGTAAAACAACGATTACCGAAAAAGTATTGTTATTCGGACAAGCTATTCAAAGAGCTGGTACTGTAAAAGGTCGCGGCTCTAACCAGCATGCTAAATCTGACTGGATGGAAATGGAAAAAGAGCGTGGTATATCAGTTACTACGTCTGTAATGCAATTTCCATATAACGACGCACTTGTTAATTTACTTGATACGCCAGGACACGAAGATTTCTCTGAAGATACGTACCGTACATTAACAGCAGTAGATTCGTGCTTAATGGTTATTGATGCGGCTAAAGGTGTAGAAGACCGTACCCGTAAGCTAATGGAAGTTACACGCCTGCGTACCACACCTATTGTTACGTTTATGAACAAATGTGACCGTGATATTCGCGACCCAATGGAAGTGCTGGACGAAGTTGAAACAGAGCTAAATATTGCCTGTGCACCCATTACTTGGCCAATTGGTTGTGGTAAAGAATTCAAAGGTGTTTATCACATTCATAATGATGAAGCTGTTTTATATAAAACGGGCCAAGGTCATAAAATTCAAGATGTTCGCACAATTAAAGGCCTTGATAATCCAGAGTTAGATATTGCCATTGGTGAAGACTTAGCTGCGCAGTTACGTGATGAGCTTGAGCTTGTTATTGGTGCATCAAACGAATTTGATTTAGATTTGTTTTTAGCCGGTGAGCTTTCGCCAGTTTATTACGGTACCGCACTTGGTAACTTTGGTGTTGATCACGTGTTAGATGGTTTAACTAAGTGGGCACCAACGCCACTGCCTCGTGAAACCGAAGACAGACTTATTGTTGCAACTGAAGAAAACTTTACTGGTTTTGTATTTAAAATTCAGGCCAACATGGACCCTAAGCACCGTGACCGTATTGCATTTATGCGTATTGTATCGGGTAAGTATAGCCAAGGCATGAAAATGAATCACGTGCGAATTGGCAAGCAAGTGAGCATTTCTGATGCGGTAACTTTTATGGCGGGCGACCGTGAGCGTGCAGCCGACGCTTACGCGGGCGACATTATTGGTTTGCATAACCACGGTACCATTCAAATTGGTGATACATTCACGCAAGGCGAAAAACTTAAATTTAGTGGCATTCCTAACTTCGCGCCTGAACTATTCCGCCGTATTCGTCTTCGCGATCCGCTTAAGCAAAAGCAATTATTAAAAGGCTTAGTACAGCTTTCTGAAGAAGGTGCTGTGCAAGTATTTAGACCGCTTATAAACAACGATTTAATTGTGGGCGCAGTAGGTGTACTTCAGTTTGATGTAGTTGTAGCGCGCTTAAAAGCCGAATATAACGTAGATGCTATTTACGAAGGTGTAAACGTAAATACAGCGCGTTGGGTAAGCAGCGACGATGTTAAAAAGTTTGAAGACTTTAAGCGCAAGTGTGAAAGTAATTTAGCACTCGATGGTGGCGATAACTTAACTTACATTGCGCCGAGCCGTGTAAATCTTAATTTATCAGTAGAGCGTTACCCAGAAGTGACATTTAACCACACTCGCGAAAACTAGAATCGACTGACTACAGTTAACTGAAAGCCTGCTTTGGCGGGCTTACAAAGGTAAAAAATATGAATATTCGTACTATTTTAATCGAAAAAGCCATTGCCGCTATGGCGGGCGCAGGCTTACCTGAAGACACAAACCCAGCAGTAACGCAAAGCACACGCCCACAGTTTGGTGATTACCAAATTAATGCAGCAATGGGCGCGGCTAAAAAAATGAAAAGCAACCCACGAGAGCTTGCGCAAAAAATTATAGATAACCTTGATGTAAGCGATATCGCAGAAAAAACTGAAATTGCGGGCCCAGGTTTTATTAATATTCACTTAAAGCCTGAGTTTTTAGCGCAAAGCGTTAAAGCAGCTAATAGCGATGCAAAGCTTGCTGTAAACGAGCACGCTAACCCACAAAAAGTAGTGGTTGATTACTCATCGCCAAACCTTGCTAAAGAAATGCACGTAGGCCATTTACGTTCAACCATTATTGGTGACTCAATTGTACGTGCGCTGGAATTTAGAGGCGACACAGTAGTACGCCAAAATCATATGGGTGATTGGGGCACGCAATTTGGTATGTTAATCGCGCATTTAGAGGATCAAATTAGCCAAGGTGTTGACTTAGATACTGTAGCACTTGCCGATTTAGAAACCTTTTACCGCGACGCTAAAAAACGTTTTGACGACGAAGAAGGCTTTGCAGATAAAGCCCGTAATTACGTTGTTAAACTACAAGGCGGCGACGCACACTGTGAAAAACTTTGGAAACTATTTATAGCCACCTCAGTTAAGCACTCTGAAGAAGTATACAAACGTTTAAATGTAACGCTTACCCAAGCCGATATTATGGCTGAAAGCGCATACAACGCTGAGCTTAAAGATATAATTAGCCTGCTTAAAGATAAAAACATTGCAGTAGAGTCGCAAGGTGCACAAGTTGTATTTTTAGATGAGCTGGCTAACAAAGATGGCGAGCCATCTGCGTTTATTGTGCAAAAATCTGGCGGTGGCTTTTTATATGCAACAACCGATTTAGCTGCATGTGATTATCGCTCAAATAAACTAGGTGCTGATCGTATCTTAATTTTTGTTGATGCACGTCAAAATCTACACTTTACTCAAGTAGAGCTTACAGCGCGTAAAGCAGGTTTATTACGAGACGAAACAAGCTACGAGTTTTGCCCGTTTGGCACCATGATGGGCGCCGATAATAAACCATTTAAAACACGTACCGGCGGCACGGTAAAACTTGCTGACTTATTAGAAGAATCAATTAACCGTGCAGCTGCAAAACTAGCTGAACGTGAATCGGATTTAAGTGATAGCGATCGCAGTGAGATTGCACGTAAAGTAGGTATTGGCGCAGTTAAATACGCCGACCTTTCTAAGCACCGTACCAGTGATTACATTTTTAACTGGGACAGCATGCTAAGCTTTGAAGGCGCAACCGCTCCTTACTTACAATATGCTTATACACGCGTACGCAGTATTTTCCGCAAATCAGGCGTTGATGCTGCTTCATTAAATTCAGACGTTGCAATTGTTGAGCCTCAAGAAAAAGCACTTGCACTTAAGCTACTACAGCTTGAAGAAGTACTTGATTTAATGATCAGCGAAGCAACACCGCACGTACTATGTGGTTACTTATATGAGTTAGCAAGCTTATACATGACATTTTACGAAGCCTGTCCAGTACTTAAAGAAGGCGTAGAGCCAAGCGTGCGCGATAGCCGTTTAGTGCTGTGTAATTTGGTTTCTAAAACACTAGAAACGGGATTAGACTTACTTGGCATTGAAGTTATGGAGCAAATGTAATCACCTTCTGCTGCGTGTAGTTCGCTTTGACTGCGTTGTCGTGCTTTTTTAGCCTAAGTCACATACTAAATGTATGCTCCTTGGCATAAAAAAGCACTCCGTCTTGTCAGCACTTCTACACTTGCAGATGTAATGTTTTACATTGTAGGTTGGGTTGAGTGAAACGAAACCCAACGATTCACCTGAGACTCTATACTTATTGCTATCGAATGCACCTGAGTCTCTGCGTTTATTGCTATCGTATATACCTGAATCTTAATGTTTGTTATTACTCAACATCTATTGTTTTAAGCTCGCTACTCTAAGCTCTTTTCTAATGCTTTATTTAAAGGACTTGTTATGAAACTCGAAGATATCCGTCGTGAATACCTGCAAGACGCGTTAAGCGAAGATAACTTGCAAGATGATCCGTTTAAGCAGTTTGAAACGTGGCTTGAGCATGCGGTAGCAAGTCAATTGCCCGATCCTACTGCAATGGTTGTAGCAACCGTTGATGAAACCGGTCAACCTTCACAGCGTATTGTGCTTTTAAAGCATCTGGATGATAACGGTTTTGTATTTTTTACCAATACAGGTTCGCGTAAAGCGCAAGAGCTTAAAGGTAATAACAAAATATCGCTGCACTTTCCGTGGCACCACATGGAACGCCAAGTTATTGTGTATGGCGAGGCTAAACCATTACCTACATCTGCCGTGGCAAAGTACTTTTTATCTCGACCTAAAGAAAGCCAATTAGCTGCGTGGGCGTCAGCGCAAAGTCGTCCGGTGTCATCACGTAAAGTACTCATGGAAACCTTCGCCAACATGAAAAATAAGTTTGCTAAAGGTGAAATTCCATTGCCTGATTTTTGGGGCGGATATTGTGTAGTACCCACTAAAATTGAGTTTTGGCAAGGTGGGGCGCATCGTTTGCATGATCGCTTTATATATCAGCGCCAAGCAGATAACAGCTGGCAAATTACGCGCTTAAATCCTTAATAAATAGATGAGTAAGTAACCGTGCAATTTATTGACTCTCATTGCCACCTCGACTTTAGCGAGTTTGATTCGAATCGTGAATCGCTCATAAACGTGTGTGTAGCAAAGGGAGTTAATCAGTTTGTTGTGCCGGGTATTACGCTTGCTCAATCGCATACTCTCATAAAACTCAAAGCAACTTACCCAAGTATAAAAATAGCCGCAGGGCTACATCCTTACTTTTTAGAGCAACATAAAGAATCGCACATAGAAGCATTATTTGAATTCGCGACTGCAAACAAGCATCAGTTAGTAGCTATTGGTGAGTGCGGGCTTGATCGAAGTATTGAAAACCTTCCTAAACAAACTTATTTATTTGAGCAGCAAATAGGGCTTTCTAATGAGCTTAACTTACCGCTCATTGTGCATCATAGGCAAAGCCATGATTTAATTGCGCAATCGTTTAAGCGGTGTAAGCCAAAAAATGGGGGAGTGATCCATGCATTTTCAGGATCGCTTCAACAAGCGCAATATTATATTAAACAAGGCTTCAAACTTGGCGTAGGCGGTGTTATTACCTATGATCGCGCAGTTAAAACACGCGCTGTTATTGCTGCTATTGAGCCAGAGCACTTAGTACTTGAAACCGACTCACCTTCAATGCCGTTAAGCGGTCATCAAGGTGAAGTTAACACGCCACTGCATATACCTGATGTATTTAACGCGTTATGTGATTTAAAGCCACATAGTGAAAGAGGGACGCTTGCAAAGCAGCTTTACGATTCTTGTTCAGATGTTTTTTGCATATAGCGATTTACCTGCCAACGTTTTAATCCACGCCCTAACTGCCACGTAAAAATACATGCAATCACTAGCATTAATAGTACCTGCCGACCTAAGTCATGAAAATGATTATGGCTGTCTGATATTGCGGCGCGAGTTAAATAAGTAACAGACACAAAGCCTATAGGGCGGTCATCATCGCTTATCACGGGTTCCATAAAAGGTGTTTTTAGTTTACTAATACCCGGTATAGAGTCAGGGAGTTGTCCATAAATATGATGTGACTGCCAATTGTCACTACTAGCAATTAAAATGCCCTGTTGATCATAAATAGTCGCAGAAAGTACAAATTCATCTTTACTTATATCGTTACAAATGGCGTTGAGCTGTGGTTTGTTTTTTTCAATAAGCGGTGTTTTAACATTTAAAGCCATAAACTGAGTGAGGCTTTTTGCCGTGCTATCGGCACTATCATAAAGTAACTGATGACTCTGAAAACTACTATTAACACCTACCCAGCTTAGTAATACAAAACAACCAGCCGCTAGTATTAAGCGAACAAGTCGTTTTCTTTGAGAAGCAGTAATAGGGTTTTTAATATGGTTATTTTTCATAGTCACCGTTTATGCTACTGACAGCATTTTGATTTGATGTTACAACTACACTAACTATAACCTTAAACCCCACCTGATGGCGAATTTAGTGTTGAGAATACCAGTTATGATATGCCAATTATCAGGAAAATAAAAATAAACACGGAGATTCCATGTCGCAAATCAACATGGCACAGCAAGCTGCTGAGCAACCATTACAACACTTAACTCTAAATAAATGGTTTAGCTATAGTGGTGGTGTATTTACACCTCTTGATTATATACCAAACAAAGCATTAGGGTTATTTAGCATCGCATTTGCGGGTGATTTTGAAGAAAAACACATTGTTAGCATTATTGATTTTTTAGCTACGCATAACCAAACAGTCAGTGCTATATGTCAATATCAACCAGATTTAGGGTTAGCTCCAGCACTGTGTTTTTACGCGCAAAACTCCGATCAAGCTATAAACCCGTTAGTACTACAAGAGTTTTCAAACACCCTAGATTGTCAATTAGTGCAAGTTTCTACTGCGCCTAATTTATATGAGCCTGGTTTATTGGTTATGGATATGGATTCAACTGCAATAACTATTGAGTGCATAGACGAAATAGCACGGCTTGCGGATGTTTACGACGAAGTTGCCTCTGTAACCGCACTTGCAATGGCGGGTAAACTTGATTTTAGCGAGAGTTTAAATCAGCGTGTAGCTAAACTGGCTGGTATTGAAAAAAGCTTAATTGAAGAACTAAAAAGTGCATTGCCACTCATGCCGGGTATTAAAGTGCTGTGTCAAATTCTAAAACAGCATGACTGGTATTTAGTAATCGCATCAGGTGGTTTTGTACCGTTTGCAGAGCGCGTTCAAGAGCTTATTAATTTAGATGAAGTGCACGCTAATGTACTCGAATTTAAAGACGATAAACTAACAGGTAAAGTACTGGGTACAATTGTAGATGCACAACAAAAAGCAATTATTCTAGAGTCGTTACAACATAAACTAGGGCTTGAGAAGTCGCAAACAGTTGCTATTGGCGATGGCGCAAACGATTTAATCATGATGGCTAAAGCTGGCCTAGGTGTAGCAGTGCATGGCAAACCTAAAGTAGTTGAGCAAGCACAAGCGGCTATTTGTGAAGGGTCATTAATGCAATTGCTGTATATGTTGGCTATTCCGTTAGAAAATGAGCCCGCTCTTTAAAGTTGTTTAAGTTAAACCGCTTAGCGTAAGCGGTTTAACCAGATTAGTTTACGGCGGCCCATTTGTTCAACTTGCTCTTTTTTAAGCTCTAAATGGCTTAGAGCTTCTTCAGTTATATCTACTACGTCCCCCACGCCTGCAACAGCCCATAATGCTTCTTCTAAGTCTTTCGCTTTATGCATTGCATATTGGCTTACGTATTTAAGCTCATTAGATAGGTAGTCAGTATCGGGGCGACCTGTGCGCGAAATATACAAACGCATCACAAATATAAGTTGTGATGTAATGCCTTTACTAATTTGTTTGTAAAAGCTTGAGTAGTCTTCACCTAAAGCGCATTGGCTAACAATAGCCTCTTCAATTTTGCCCTTACGAGGGTCGAAATTAATAGCGAGTGTAAAAGCAAGCGGTGCATCTTGGCGACTGCGATCTTTAATATTAGGCGTTATTACATTAATAATTTGCTCTTCGGTAAGAATACTCGAAAAATCAGTTTTGTTACCTAATAAGCCAAAATTTTGCAAAATAACATGCACAGGACTGGCGTATAAGCCATAACCAATTGCACCTGTTTTAAAGTGTGCAGCTTCCTTGTGTAAATACAGCGGAAATTGGCATACACTTTTTGTAACCATATTTCTAAGCGCGGTAGATAAGCCTTCTACTTTAGCGGCTTCTTCAGATACTTTAAGTTTGTCTTTATTCCCTTCTATTAGCTGAGTGAAAAAAGTCACGCCAGCATGGGGTAAATCAGCAATACGATTCGCTTTTAGGTTGATAGTAGTGAATGACTTACTAATGGCCATTATTTCGTACTTTAGTTCGCTAAGCTTATGCTTTTTAGTTATTTTTTGAAGCTCAGGAAATGTTAAAAGTACTATATCACCTTTTTTAAATGTGACTGGTTGCTCGCACTCTAATTGCAAACCCATTACAGAAAAGTCACGTGTATAACCGTTAAATACTTCATCATTAATAGTGACGCTAACCGGTGTTTTATAAAGGTAGCGCTTATGCGAGCGTAAATTTACGTATTCAAGTGGCACAATATCTAAATAAGGTGGCGTTTTATGTTTTGCGTGGCCAAAATGTTTAAGCTGATTTACTAACGCTTTATCAAAAGTAAGTTGTTTATAATCTGCTTGCTCTGTTTTATTGCCAATACTTGTAAGTACAACAATATATTTAACGTCTTTTATAAGGCCTTTAACTCGAGGGGAAGGCGGCTTGTTGAGTTTTTCAATATTAGCGCCAGCACTATTAGGTAATGAAAGCGGTATAAAAGAATCATCTGGATGACTTGGCATTATTTGTATTTTAAAGCACTGCCAACTTTCTTTTTGGCTACCAAAACCTAAAAATAGATCACGTAATTTAGGGTTATTATTTAGCTCAGTTCGTGTCGCAGAGTAATAGTAAATTTTACCCGATGATATATGTGTAAATGTATAGAGGTAATCTTCTTTGACCGCGGTAATTTGGGTTAGTAATTGTGTAATGCGCTGATGATTGAGTATATTGTACAAACACGGTGTTTTTCTTTCATCGGTAAAATAGCGCTGGATAAAAATATTATTTTCAGTAGTAAGGCTAAGGCTTGGGTAATACTGTTCATCTTTTTTGCTTAAAAATACATATAAAGACGTTACACGAGGGATGTAGTATTGCTCATACCCCTTTGATACTACAGCATCGAGCGTGTTATCTAAATTTACTTTATAACGACGTTTATTACCGTGAATAAAGCTTTCTAAAAAGTCATTAAAGGCATCGTTATTTTCGATATAAGTGCGTTTTAAGCGAATGTGGTTGTATTCATGAGAGATATTTTCAACGGCAACAACCTCGTATTGAATACCGTTTTTTAGGCCAAGTTCAAAGTCTTGTTCAAGGCCTACCAAGCGCATTGCTATTAGTTCACCTTTTTTTATAGAGTAGCGCGTTGCAAGCTTAACTTTACAACCGCTTAAAGATATATCTGAGGTGCTAGCAGCAATGTTCTTTTTATCTTTGTAATCAATAGTTACTTTTATTGAGTAATTCATCCGTTCTTCACGGCGGCTCTCGTAAGAGGCAAACTTAATTACTTCAGTGCTTAAGTTACTTTCTGATTCTTGTAGTTCTGATTTTTCGGCGGCTTGTTTTTGTAATACGCGGTGGTTATTTTCTGTATTCATTACGGCTTCGTAAACGGCTAGGGTATATTCACCATGCTGTTTAAGTGCTTTTTCAAACACTTCAATGGCTGTGTCATCCATAAAGTGCTGTTTGCCGTTATGCTCATACGGTTTTACTTGGCCCGTCACTAATCCACGAAGATCAACAAAGCGTGCCACTGGCTGAGATAAGCGTGACATTTCCATTTTCATCAAAAATTGCTCAGGTTTGGTTAACCCAGCGGTTTTTGATTTGAAAATTAGGTCAAATTTAGCATTGCCTAAATATGTTTTTAACTCATTCACGAGGTCTTCGTGTTTGAGCATTATGTCATCAGCCATTTATAAAACCATCACCGTCTAATTGAAAAAGTAGGTATACTGTTAAGTCGATTTATTAGAAGTTCAATAAACGTTAAATCGCACTATGTTATTAATATAGGTACAATTATTTTAGTTACTACTGTTTAGCTCTTGTTATTATGTGTTATATGCCATTTTGTTGGCAAGTTACTTTAAACTATTTCAAAGCAAAAAGTATGCCCTAAATTATAGCTAAAAAGAAACACCATGTGTATTTAATGATTGTGACGCTAGATTTTTACGCAGGCAAGAGTTTGTTGCTAAGTAAATGCTTGAAGTGGCAAAATAAGTTATTAACAGTAAATGTTTTTAAAATTAGAGAATCGTAGATAAGGTTATAAATGACTAAAGCGGCAAAAATAGAGTTTGTGTGTACAGAATGTGGCATGAACTACCCACGTTGGCAGGGTCAATGCCGCTGCGGTGCGTGGAACACATTAGCAGAATTTAAACCTTCAGCAGGGCAGAGTAAAAAAGCGTCAGTTCGAGCAAATGTAGGTGGTTATGCTGGAGGTGCTGGTGGCGGCTCTAAAAAAATTAATGATATTGCTACGTCAGAGGCAGAAAAACAGCTGACAGAAATTGGCGAGCTCGATCGTGTGCTAAGCGGTGGTGTAACTACCGGCTCTGTTAATATAATTTCGGGTGATCCAGGTGCTGGTAAAACAACCTTGCTATCTGACCTAGTAGCGAGAATGTCACAACGTATGCCGTCACTTTACTGTACGGCCGAGGAGTCATTATCGCAGTTTAAAAACAGGGTAAATCGTTTAAAGTTAAACTATAACCCTGACGAGCTTTATTTACTTTCAGAAACCAGTGTTGAAACCATCATTGAAGAGCTCGAGAAAAATAAAATTAAGTTTGCTGTTATTGACTCTATTCAAGCGGTTGTAACCGAAACGGCAAATGGTAGCCCAGGTTCCCCTTCGCAAGTAAAAAGTGCAGCCCAAGCATTGACTCAATACTGTAAGCAAAATGATGTAACCATGTTCATTATTGCTCATGTAAATAAAAATAACGAAATAGCAGGTCCTCAAACACTTGTACATATTGTCGATGCGCTTTTACACATAGACACCAACGATGGGCAAATTAGAACCCTTAGGGCAAATAAAAACCGCTTTGGTGATATTGATACTGTTGGTATTTTTAAAATGTGCGAACGTGGTATGTTGAGTGTTGATAACCCGAGCGAAATATTTTTATCGGGTTCAACCACCGACTCACCTGGCTCTACTATTACCTGTATTCGTAAAGGGAATCGTAATTTATTGCTTGAGATTCAATGTTTAACTACCGAAACAGAAGCTGAATTTCCGCAGCGTGTTTGTGTTGGTTTAAATATGAATCGTATAAAAATGCTGACCGGTATATTACGTAAGCATACTAAAACTAAAATATTTCACGATACGTTTTTTAATATTGTGGGTGGCCTAAGAATAGATGAAACAGAAACTTGTATCGATTTAGCATTGGTTACCGCGCTACTTAGCAGCTTAAATGAATTTGTTGTGCCACGTACCACGTGTATTATGGGCGAACTCAGCTTAAACGGCGATGTACGCCCAATTGATAGTGGTGTGCCACGTGTTAAAGAAGCAGCACAACATGGTTTTACAGAAATATATATTCCATTTCGTAATTACCATAAGTCGATGGAAGGGCTAGGCGCTAAAATTACCCCTGTAAAAACCGTACATGAGTTACTTAGTTTGATTAATTAACACTTATCGGTGATGTTCTTCAGTGTTACTCTTAAGTTGAGACACTTTATAGAAAGAATTAAATAAGGAAATGACATGAAAAAATTAGTTATAGTTGCAGCTCTTGTGGCCGCAGGCGTTGGTGGTGTTAGTTACGCAAACTACGTAGCAACTCAAGAAGTGCGTGCAGAAGTAGATAAGCAACTTGCTTTAGTAAGCGAGCAAACTGGCGCTACATTTAAATACGCTGGTTTATCGGCAAGTGTTATTTCAAAGAGTGTAGAAATAACAAACATGGAAGTAATAAGCCCTGAAGGTGACAATGTTGCTAATATTCAAAGCATTGAAATAACTGGTTACGAGCCGGATAAAATATCACCACATACATCATTTGATGTAAAAAGCTTTCAGTTTGATAAAAGCTTCGTATCAAAATTACCAGCTGATACAAACGAAATGTTAGCGTCGGCAAGTTACGACTTACATTCATCACTTGATTACGATGAAGAGTCTGGCAATAGTGATGTAGTAGTTAAGCTTGATGCAAAAGACATTGTTAGTTTTAATATGGATATGGGTTTAGCTAATTCAAAAGCGTTAATGGATGCTTCATTGGCTATTAGCAAGGCGCAGCAAGAAGCGGGTGAGCAACCGCTGACGTATGAGCAAGAATTACAGCAGCAAACACTTGTTATGCAAGCAATGAGTAAATTAGAGCCGCGTAATGTTAGCTTTGCCTTAAATAACCAAGGTAAATTAAAAGATTTACTATCAAGCGAGCTTGAAAAGCAAGGTATGACGCTTGAGCAAATGGAAATGACGCTAGAGCAACAGTTACAACAAGCTCCTGTAACTGAAGATATTGCAGAGGCTTTAACCAGCTTTGCGAAAGGTTTAAATTCATTCAGTGTGTCTGCAAAGCTACCTGAAGGTAAAACTATGATGGAAATTAACCAACAAGTTATGATGCTAGTAGGGCAACCTGAAGAGCTAGTTAAGTTTATTAACTTAGAAGTTAAAGGTGATTAGGCCTTAGTTCTGTATTAATAAAGGCGCCAATTGGCTGTCTCTTGATCACAAGTCTGACTCAAGAGATTTTGCTAAATCGTAGCCTTCCAGGATGGCTTGTAACTTAAGCCATCCTT
>NZ_AUTL01000043.1:0-807 GCF_000498015.1 Pseudoalteromonas sp. TAE79 | reverse complement strand
GTAGCCACAAAACCCATTTACGGTAATGTCGGCACCTTTTATTAAGCCATTTTCATCAAAACCAACATGGTATTGATTATAAAAAGGGTGGCGCTTACCGGTTAATTTAAAATCGTCGCTGCGGGCTAGGCGCATTTTTACTGCGCAGCCAAGGTGGTAAACCGCAAGAGCTGCAAGGCATGCCCATGGTGCGCCTTGGGTTTCTTTGCCGCCAAAAGCACCGCCCATACGGCGGGTTTCTACGTTTACAAAGCTAAATGGCTTTTTTAAAATTTTAGCAACTAAGTGCTGCACCTCAGTAGGGTGTTGCGTAGAGCACTGAACATGAATGCCCCCGTCGTTATCAGGTTGCGCCAGCGCTATTTGGCCTTCTAAATAAAAGTGTTCTTGCCCGCCTATGCTTATTTCGCCTTTAAGCTGGTGGGCTGCGTTATTAATGGCGTTTTCGCTGTTACCACGGTTAAGTGAATGGGGCGGCCTTACCCAGTGCTCTTTGCTAATGGCTTCTTTAATATCAAGTATGGGTGTAGTTTGCTCGCACTCAATAACCACTAAGCGTGCAGCGCGACGCGCTATGGCGTAGCTGTCGGCAACGACAATTAATACAGGTTGCCCGTGGTATTGAATTTCATGACTAGTGAGTAATACATCACCAGGAAATACTGGACCAATATCTAATTTACCCGGTACATCTTCGGCCGATAAAATACGTTTAACGCCTTCAACTGCCAGTGCGTGACTTGTATCTATTGATTTAATAAAGCCGCTTGTAACAGGTGCGAGCACTGGGTAGGCATGGAGGCAGCC
>NZ_AUTL01000042.1:0-4328 GCF_000498015.1 Pseudoalteromonas sp. TAE79 | reverse complement strand
AGGCGTACCAGCTGCGGGTGATGCAGCAGCGCTAACTATTTTATATGGTTCGCAAACAGGTAACGCAAAAGGTGTAGCTACCAAAATGAAAGAGCAGGCTGAGTCGCGAGGCTTAGCAGTTAAGCTTGTTAGCATGTCAGATTACAAACCAACAGCCCTGAAAAAAGAAAAGTTTTTAACTATCGTTGTATCTACTTACGGCGAAGGTGAGCCACCAGAAGACGCAGAAACACTCCACGAATTTTTAGCCACTAAAAAAGCGCCAAAACTAGACGATGTAAAAATAGCGGTTATTGGCTTAGGTGATTCTAGCTATGAGTTTTTCTGCCAGACAGCAAAAGATTTTGAAGAGCGTTTAAATAAACTCGGTGCACAAACTATCTATCAACGTGCTGATTTAGATGTAGATTACGAAGATGAAGCTGCTACGTGGATCGCCGGTGCAGTTGATGCATTTGAACCTGATTTAAAAGCGCAGCAAGAAGCCGCTGGTGGTCAAGTTGTATCAATGCCATTTGGCGCTCCAACCGCTGCAGCAAGCCAATATACAAAACAAAATCCATTTGAAGCAGAGCTATTAACTGTTCAAAAAATTACCGGTCGCGACTCGACTAAAGATGTACGCCACGTTGAAATTTCGCTTGAAGGTTCTGACATTACTTACACGCCAGGTGATTCATTAGGTGTATACTTTTTAAATGACGATGTATTAGTTGATGAAGTACTTACACTTACTCAAATAGATGCAACAAGTATTGTAAAAGTAGGTGATGAAGAGCTAAGCGTACGTGATGCACTTATTGAAAAGCTAGAGCTGACTCAGTCGTACCCAGGTTTTGTAGAAAAATACGCAACAGCAACAGGTACGCCTGAATTATTAAAGCTTGTAGAAGATAAAGCGGCAATGCGTGCGTATATTGAACCTCGCCAAATATTTGATGTGATTCGCCAAAACCCAGCAAAAATTGATGCGCAAACATTAGTAGATTGCCTACGTAAACTACAAGCTCGTTTGTACTCAATTGCATCTAGCCAAGCTGAGGTTGAAGACGAAGTACATTTAACACTAGGTCTAGTGCAGTTTGATGCATTTGATAGCGAGCATTTAGGTGGTTGTACTGGTTACTTAACTCGTCGTGCAGAAGAAGGTTGTAAAGTTAAAGTATTTAGCGAACACAACGACAATTTCCGCCTACCAACTAACGATGATACACCGGTGATTATGGTAGGCCCAGGTACGGGTATTGCGCCGTTCCGTGCATTTTTACAAGAGCGTGATTCACGTGAAGCACAAGGCAAAAACTGGTTGTTTTTTGGTAACCCACATTTCACTCAAGACTTTTTATACCAAGTAGAAATACAGGGTTATTTAAAATCGGGTTTACTTAACAAAGTAGATGTTGCATTTAGCCGCGATCAAGCAGAAAAAGTATACGTACAAGACAAATTACGCAGTAACAGTAAAGACGTGTTTGAATGGTTAGAAGCCGGCGCTCACTTTTATATTTGTGGCGATGCAAATCGCATGGCAAAAGATGTACACAATACTTTGCTTGATATAGTTAAAGAAAATACAGGCAAGAGTAACGAAGACGCAGAGCAGTACTTAAAAGATTTACGTAGCGCAAACCGCTATCAGAAAGACGTGTACTAACCGCGCCTCCTATTTTATTTAGTATCTAATTATCGTAATTGTAACAAATTTAGGATTTAAAATGAGCGAACAAGATAAAAATGTAAAACTTTCTGATAACGAGCGCTTAAAAGGTGAAAGTAACTTTTTGCGCGGCACTATAGCTCAAGGGTTAAAAGATGAAATCACAGGTGGTTTTACCGCAGATAACTTTCAGCTAATTCGTTTTCATGGCATGTACCAGCAAGATGATCGTGATATACGTGGTGAGCGCGCTAAGCAAAAGTTAGAGCCGCTACATAATGTAATGTTACGTGCACGTATGCCTGGCGGTATTATTAAGCCAGAGCAGTGGTTAGCAATTGATAAGTTTGCTGATGAAAAAACAAGCTACGGCAGCATTCGTTTAACTACGCGTCAAACGTTTCAGTTTCATGGTGTATTAAAGCCGAATATTAAAGGCATGCACCAAATGCTTAACAGCGTAGGTATAGACTCTATTGCAACTGCGGGCGATGTTAACCGTAACGTGCTTTGTACAACCAACCCCGTTGAATCTGAACTGCATTTAGAGGCTTATCAATGGGCTGCGAAAATTTCTGAACATTTATTACCAAAAACCAAAGCATACGCTGAAATTTGGTTAGATGGCGAAAAAGCAGAAACCACAGAAGAGCCAATTTTAGGATCTAACTACTTACCGCGTAAGTTTAAAACAACGGTAACCATTCCGCCTAATAACGAAGTTGATGTTCACGCTAACGATTTAAACTTTGTGGCAATTGCTGATAATGGCAAGCTTGTTGGTTTTAACGTATTAGTGGGTGGCGGCCTTGCCATGACGCACGGCGATACAGCAACTTACCCGCGTAAAGCTGACGAATTTGGTTTTATACCTCTTGAGCATACATTGAGTGTTGCTGAACATGTTTTATCAGTTCAACGTGATTGGGGTAATCGCGAAAATCGTAAAAATGCAAAAACAAAGTACACACTAGATCGTGTTGGTACAGATACATTTAAAGCTGAAGTTGAAAAACGTATTGGTGTTAAGTTTGAACCGATTAGACC
Source organism: Pseudoalteromonas sp. TAE79 (assembly GCF_000498015.1). Taxonomy (NCBI): domain Bacteria; kingdom Pseudomonadati; phylum Pseudomonadota; class Gammaproteobacteria; order Alteromonadales; family Pseudoalteromonadaceae; genus Pseudoalteromonas; species Pseudoalteromonas sp. TAE79. The sequence goes on along the minus strand of NZ_AUTL01000042.1, from coordinate 1,624 downwards.
TTATAAGTTCACCCACCGAGGCGATCGCATCGGTTGGGTTGATGGTATTGATGGAAAGAGTCATTTAACGCTCTTCATCCAAAATGGTCGTATTTTGGATTACCCAGACAAGCCACTAAAAACAGGTTGTCGTAAAATTGCAGAAATTCACCAAGGTGACATGCGTATGACGGCAAACCAAAACTTAATTATTGCTGGCGTACCTGCAGATCAAAAAGCCGTGATTGAAGAAATTGCACGTAGCCATGGCCTAATTGATGACAAAGATTCGCAGCAGCGTAAAAATTCTATGGCGTGTGTTTCACTGCCAACGTGCCCACTTGCAATGGCCGAAGCAGAGCGTTACTTACCAAGCCTAGTAGAAAAAACTGAAGCATTACTTGCTAAGCACGGTATACCAGATGACAGCATTATTATGCGCGTTGTAGGTTGCCCTAACGGTTGTGGCCGCGCAATGCTTGCAGAAGCTGGTTTAGTGGGTAAAGGGCCAGGTAAGTACAACGTTTACCTAGGTGGTAATTTAGAAGGTACACGCATTCCTAAATTGTACCTTGAGAACGTAGGCGAAGACGTTTACCTAGAAGCATTCGATAAGCTCATTGGGCAATGGGCAAAAGAGCGTAACGAAGGTGAGTGTTTTGGTGACTTTGTTATACGCAAAGGCATAGTTGCTGAAGTAAAAGTATCAGTAACCGATTTTCACGCTTAATTAAATACCAGCGCTTTGGCGCTGGTGAGGTTTGGAATTTACCATGAGTGAATTTAAAAACATTTTACAGCTAGATAAACAAAGCCAGGCGGCTATGTTAGCTGATGCTAATGGTTTGCTAGCGAATATGAGCGCAGAACAGCGTGTTGCATGGGCGCTTGATAACTTGCCTAATACGGCTTTTTTATCATCTAGCTTTGGTATTCAAGCGGCAGTAATGCTGCATTTAATGACCTCACAACGTCCAGATATTCCCGTTGTATTAACCGATACAGGCTATCTATTTCCTGAAACGTATCAGTTTATTGAACAAATGAGTGAGCGTTTATCACTAAACTTAAAGGTGTATAGAGCGCAGCTAAGCCCAGCATGGCAAGAAGCTAAGTTTGGTAAGTTGTGGGAGCAAGGCGAGGACGGCATTAAGCAATATAACCAGCTTAATAAAGTTGAGCCGATGACCCGCGCACTTAAAGAGATAGAAGCGGGCACGTGGTTTAGTGGTTTGCGTCGCGATCAATCATCTACACGTGCTGATAAACAGTTTGTAGAAATAAGCCGTGGTACCGTTAAAGTGTACCCGATTATTGAATGGTCTAACCGCGACGTGTATCAATACCTGACTAAGCACGATTTACCTTATCACCCATTATGGGAACAAGGTTATGTGTCGATGGGTGACGTACATACAACACGTAAGTTAGAACCAGGAATGACAGAGGAAGAAACTCGCTTTTTTGGTTTAAACCGAGAATGTGGACTACACATGGATGGTGACGGTATTTAACGTCACTACGATGTAGTTAAATCGCAAATAAAAACGCAGCTTCGGCTGTAATGCCGATCATTTAAGAAATAGTTAATAGCACTTGAACGATCTTCTAGGTATGTAAGAATCCGAATTCTTTTGTAGAATTC
>NZ_AUTL01000041.1:0-4991 GCF_000498015.1 Pseudoalteromonas sp. TAE79 | reverse complement strand
CACTGGCGGATATCGCCAGCTGAATCCAATACTGCGTTTGGGGTGCGATATATAAAACTTATCAAGCAGGAGCTTTATGCCAATACCCGCTAAAAATGCGCTGCTGTAATGCAAAACCGGATTCGCATTTAAAATAGCGCTCCAACTTGAATATGCCTTTTGTACAAAACCGACTTTGCTTAAAAATACAGTAATTGTAGTTGCAGTAATTGCGCACAATAAAATGGAAAGCCAGCGTGTGGCTGTAATAGGGAGAGTTTTAACTTGCGACAACTTAATATCCTTATCAATACGTTACCTAACCAGTGTATATCAATTGAACATTATTGGATAAGCAAGTTTGAGAAATAAAGTCGCCTCTTGGCTTTACCGCTAGAATGACGCTATGGCTTGTTGGGTTTCGCTTCGCTCTACCCAACCTACGCTTTGATATAAAAATGGAGTTTTATTCCTTTAGGTCTTGTTTTGAGTTTAGGGCGAAAATCCAAAAAGAATGTACCGATCTTATTCCTTCTACAACCCTTAACGATTTTGCTGGGCGATAAAAGCAAGCGAGTGCTGATTGAATAAGTCAGGACGCTCCACATTACAAACATGGCCACAATGGTGAATAGTTTGCAGTACGCTATTTTTATGACGCTTAACCATTTCTTTAACAGGGCCAAGGAACATATGATCTTCTTTGCCCATAATGTAAAGAATGGGAATATCAATGTCTTTTTCTTTGAAGTATTGCATTAAAGGATTTACGTCCATGGCTAATTTAAACCATTTTATAAACTCTTTTTGGCACAAGCGTTTTGCTTCACGAACAAACAAAAGTCGAGATTCTTTATGACGCTTTTTCGGCATCATGATAAAAGCAAATAAGCGATACAGCCACATATAAGGCAAGAAGTGTTTAAAAGTATTACCTAAATAAACCAATGTATTACTGCGAGTATTAAAACGAGTAACCGCTCCACCTAGCACCATGCTAGAAACATATTGCGGCGCAATTTCAGCAATATTTCGAATAATAATTGTGCCCAATGAAATGCCAACAAAGTGTGCGCTGGTGATATTGTTATGATCTAACACATCTATAATGTCTTTAGAGACATTATTAAACGAATAATTATTATCAACAAAGTTTTGTACTAAGTTATTCGATTTACCGTGACCACGAAGATCAAGCAACAATACATTATATTCTTTTTTATAAGCCTTAAGCTGACGAAACCAAATTGCCGAGCTACCACCTGCTCCATGGACAAATACAACCCATGTTTTACTGGTTTCGTGCGCAAAAGTAGTATGGAAGAGAATCTCTTTGCTCATTGCAGTTAGTGGCCTATTTACTTCGTTTGGCATATTCAATTGCAGGAAGTATAACGGAGTTTAATAAAAATCTCTTATGAAGTTCAGATCAATGGCTTCTACTTAACAGCTTTTGGGAGCAGATTCTGATTTTTAAATGAAAACCAATAAAAATGACCTTCCCCTATTTTTACGTTATGAAAACCGCCTTCCTCGGCTTTCCTGCTCGCGTGACGCTATAGCGTGTTGGGTTTCGCTCCAACTAACCAACCTACCCCGTACAGTAACTCTATAATGTGGCTTGCCATTTAAGGCTTTTGCTCACTTTTACACCGCTGTTTCGTATTCATGACACTTACCCTTCAAATTGGTCTAATTAATTAGTCTACAAATCCTCTCAAAACATGAAATTTTTAGCTAAAAACTATATTCTTGCGCGCGATTATTATTTAAATAATGGATAAACACACACATGACAACATCTCAAGATGCAACGCTTTCAAATGCATCAACAACAGGTGCACACACACCTTCAAACACACCCACTTCTAAATGGAATCTGCACGATACGCAGTGGACTTTAAGCCTTTTTGGTACCGCCGTTGGTGCGGGTATTTTATTTTTACCTATTAATATTGGCATTGGCGGTTTTTGGCCGTTAATTATTTTGGCATGCTTAGCATTTCCAATGACCTTTTGTGCACACCGTGGATTAGCGCGTTTTGTACTTTCATCAAAAAATAAAGATGCCGATTTTACCGATGTAGTTGAAGAACACTTTGGTGTGACTGCGGGGCGGTTAATTTCTTTATTGTACTTTTTATCTATATTCCCAATTTTGCTTATTTACGGTGTGGGCTTAACCAATACCGTTGATAGCTTTATGGTTAATCAAATGGGGATGGAATCACCTTCTCGCGTGTTGCTTTCGGGTGTATTAGTTGCAGGTATGATTAGCTTAATGATGGGCGGAGAGCGCTTAATGCTGCGTGCCTTTGCTATTTTAGTTTATCCGCTTGTGGGTATATTGTTCTTTTTATCACTTTATTTAATCCCAAGCTGGCAAATGCCAGATATGACACTGCCTGAAATGGGCAGCTTTGGTAAAACGTTGTGGTTATCGATTCCTATTATTGTGTTTTCGTTTAGCCACGCAGCGGCTATCTCAAGCTTTGTAAACGTGCAACGCGGTCACTACGGTGAACAAGCTACACATAAGTCTGAGGCGATTTTAAAGCGCACTAGCTTACTACTTATTACCTTTGTACTGTTATTTGTGTTCTCTTGCGTGCTGTCGCTTACAGGCGAGCAAATGGCCGCTGCTAAAGCCGCTAACGTATCGGTTTTATCCTACCTTGCTAATATTACTGATAACTCGTTTATTGCCACACTTGGGCCGCTTGTTGCATTTATTGCTATTACATCGTCGTTTTTGGGTCACTTTTTAGGAGCGCGTGAAAGCTTTACGGGTTTAGTAACTAAACAAACAAGCTTAAGCGCAAAAGCGGCCGATAAAATTGGCGTACTCATTATGTTTTTAGCTATTTGGTTTTGTGCGGTTAAAAACCCAAGTATTTTAGACATGATGGATCAGTTATCGGGCCCTATCATCGCAATGATCTTATTCATCATGCCAATGATTGCAGTTTATAAAGTGCCTGCACTTCATAAATACCGCAACCGATTAAGCACGCTATTTATATTAGCGGTTGGCTCACTTGCTGTATTTGCACTTATTTACAGCATGATTAATTAATACGCTATATATTCAAAAGCCCAGCTAATTTAATTAGCTGGGCTTTTTTAGCCATAAAAAAATGGCGCTCACTGAGCGCCATTTTTAATTTAATTCGTTGCTATTATTCTGTATCTGGCAGGTTACGGCCATAGAATATTTCTTGCATTTCGCGAGTCAGCTTAGAGCGAATTTCGTCTTCTTCTTCGTCCGATAACTCATCAGTAGAAAGGCCGAATAAATAGGTATTTAAGTCGGTTTCTTTTAACATCATTTTAGTATGGAACAGGTTTTCTTGATACACGTTCACGTCCATCATTTGGTACGCTTCTTTGGTATCTTCTGTCATGAAGTTTTGAATCGAGCTAATAGCATGATCAATGTAGTGCTTAACACCGTTTATGTCGCGGGTAAAACCACGAACGCGGTAGTCAATTGTTACTACGTCTGATTCAAGGCTATGAATTAAGAAGTTTAACGCTTTAAGTGGCGAAATAATGCCACAAGTAGACACTTCAATATCAGCACGGAATGTACAAATACCATCATCAGGGTGAGCTTCTGGGTATGTGTGTACACAAATGTGGCTTTTATCTAGGTGCGCAACAACTGAATCAGGTAATGGGCCTGGTGCTTCGTCAGCATCGTAATTTTGCTGCTCTTCTACTGGTTCTTCTGAAACCAAAATAGTTACACTTGCGCCTTGCGGTTCATAATCTTGGCGCGCTACATTTAAAATGTTAGCACCAATAATATCAACAACTTCACCTAAAATGTCGGTTAGTCTATCTGCACTGTACTGCTCATCGATATATTCAATATATTCTTTACGTTGTTGCTCGGTCTTTGCGTAACAAATATCATAAATACTAAAGCTTAAACTTTTGGTTAAATTGTTAAAGCCATGAAGTTTAAGTTTATCGAAGGGTTTGTTCATAATAAACCAACCTATAAATTAGTGGGTTCTGCACCTGCAGAATGAAAAGTTCGCGGATTTTATACGAATTTCCCTCGTGGAAAAAGCGTTATTTTGCTTGATCTTGCACAACTTCGTGGCTATGCGTAATTTCTACTGTTTTATCAAGCATTAATGCAACTGAGCAATACTTTTCAGCAGAGAGTGAAACGGCGCGTGCAAGGTGCTTTTCAGACACATTATTGCCTTTAACAACAAAGTGTAAGTTGATTTTGGTAAACACACGTGGGGCTGTTTCGGCGCGCTCTGCACTTAGTTGTACTTGTACATCTGAAAAATCTTGTTTGGCTTTTTTTAAAATACTAACCACATCAACTGATGAACAACAGCCAACTGACATTAAAACCATTTCCATTGGGCTTGGTGCTGCACTATCGCTGCCGCCATCAAACACAACATTGTGGTTAGAATTAGAACGACCAATAAACGTATCGCCTTCAACCCATTTTACATTTGCTTGCATTGTTATATCTCAAAAAATATTTTCTTGATTGTAAGCAAGTTAGCCGTAGTTGCAAATGAAAATGCAACGCAGGGCTATAAAATGACTAAGATTGTTGCGTTAAAGCGCTATCAAAGAGGTTTTTTACTAAACCTGCAAATTCATCTATAAAGGCATGCTGTTCAACCGTGACAGGCTGTGAGGTGATGCTGCTGAGGACTTCTTCTAAATCGTAAACAATGCCATCAACTTCGCGTACAATTTGACTACGCTGCTCTGTGTTGAGGTTTGTGTGCTGCTCGCAAATAAGCATCACATTTTGTGCAATAACGTCTTCGATTAATTCCATTACTGTTGGGGCACCTGGTTTTATTTCGCCTGGCTTCTCAAACAATGCTAAATTTTGAGTTAGATACATGATCAAATCATCGTACCCTTGCCTATCTAAAACCATTTTTGTACCACCTTTGTATAATTAATTATTTTTGATTTAAGCAGAAAGCGCTGTTGATTGCTAGCTTTGCGCGTTAGCAATACAA
>NZ_AUTL01000040.1:0-2299 GCF_000498015.1 Pseudoalteromonas sp. TAE79 | reverse complement strand
ATTTTTCGCGTCATTTATAAAACGTTGAATTACCGATACCGTACTTACGGCAGATATCTTTCACCGGCATACCGGCTTTGGCCTCTTTTAAAATCGCCACGATCTGGCTTTCTGTCATGCGTTTGCTCATCGTAAAACTCCTTTGTTTTAGTTTAAAAGAAATTCTACGAGTGAGCTGTATTATTATACGGGGTAGTTACACTAACAATCGGTGTAAAAACTCCGATAAAAAGTATGATTGAGCCGATTAAGCCGAACACTTGTTTTGTGTTCATGAGTTCTCCTTTTTGTATCGCTAACGCCTGAGTTAAACCGCGCCGCGAACAGGCGTCGGCTTGAACGAATTGTTAGGCTTGCTAGCCAGGTAGCTTTGCCGCAAGTACATCAACGCTTTCGATGGACGGGGGCTCGGAGAACAACTCACCTGCCTTTGCCATCAACGCGGCTGCGACCTTGCCGGAGAGATGGGCCTGGCGACCCGCTTCATCCGGGAAAGCATCAAAGATTCCGAAAGTGCTTGGTCCAAGGCGAATGCCAAACCACGCAGTGGTGGCAGGCTCCTCATTGACGATGGGAAGGCCACTCATAAGGAAGCTCTCAACCTCTTTCTCTTTTCCGGGTTTCGCTTCAAGGCGAACGAACAAGGCTACTTTGACCATGGAATGTCTCCTGTTGTTAAAACGACATCACGATATGCGATGTTCTCTTGTAAGCTTAGCTGGTAAGCTTAGCTGGTAATGCCTGATTTTTATAGACACCTTCTACCTTTTTAAAATATTCACGCTCAAAGTTGTTTGGCGATACTCTGTCATTTTTCGTATGACGCCGAGTTGGATTGTAAACCATCTCAATATAATGAAATACTGCCTGTTTGGCTTCAGCCCGGTTTGGATAAATACGACGGCGTATTTTTTCCTTCTTTAAATTGCTGAAGAAGCTCTCAGCAACCGCATTATCATGATAGTTACCACGTCGACTCATACTGGCTTTAATATTGTATGCATCGAGTAATTTTCTGAACTGCCGACTGGAATATTGAGAGCCCTGGTCGGAGTGCAAACTGACTTGTTGCTGCGGTTTTCGTCACCAATAAGCGGCTGCAATGGCTTGCATAGTGCCAAGTCTTCGGGCATTCGTTCGCTCATCGACCAACCAACGATATGACGTGCGAATAAATCCATGACGACGGCTAAAAAAAGAAAGCCTTCATGTGTTTTAATGTAAGTGATGTCGGTCACCCACCATTGATTAGGGTGCTCGACGTTAAATGCGCGATTTAGCACGTTATCGGCAACAATATCGGTCTTACCTCCGTAGTAGCCTCGGGGCGTGTTATAACCCCGCTGCGCACGAATGCCTTCTTTTTGCATTAAGCGTAAGATCCGATCACGGCCACAATATTGGTTGGAGTCACGAAAGTCCATGTAGATATTGCGGTAACCATGAAAGCCACCGCTTTCTATCCAAAACTGCTTAATTTTTTGCGCGAGTTTTTGGTCTTCACGCTCTCGCTTGCTGACTGGCGATTTCAGCCAATCATAATAACCGCTGGGGTGAACGTCTAACGTTCGGCACAAAACTCTCACGGGATAACGTGAACTACAAGATTTTATGAACCGGTACCGTTCTTTGACTCACCGACAAAGAACACCGCGGCTTCCTTTAACAGGTTCCTTTCTTGTTCAACACGTTTCAGCTCACGTCTCAGCCGGGCATTTTCAGCTCGTAAGTCTTGTTCTTCTTCACGCGCTTTTGTTGGCTTTGAAATTTTTTAAGTCATCCATACAGCGTTTTAGTGCTTATACCTAGACGTTCAGCAACATCATTCACACTGTAGCCATGCACTGCGACTTGATTCACTGCTTCTTGTTTAAACTCGTCCGAATATCGGATACTTTTACCCATGATTTACTTCTTATGATCATAGTTACATTTTTACCATAAAAGGGGAACATTATTGGCTCAGCTATTTTAGAAGGGGCACGCCATGCGGGAGGACGCACGGCGAACTGAGGACGAAGCGCCGGCGTGGACAGCGCCGGCGTGGACAGCGCCGACGGACAATCACTGATCACGAAAACAAAAAGGCCGGCTTGATGAATGCTTCCGAAAAGAATGTGGTTCTACGGCTTAATGAGCATAAGAAGAGCGCATCAAATCCCTGACGGCTATCTGTCAAATTGCATGGGCGTAGCCATGTTCCATCACAGCATTTTATCAGACCGGCGCTATGGTAAGTGTCGATGGCATCAGCCACAGTTCGACGCAGCGCCCATAGCGAAGCTAAAAAAACCGCAAG
>NZ_AUTL01000039.1:0-732 GCF_000498015.1 Pseudoalteromonas sp. TAE79 | reverse complement strand
ATTGCATGGGGGTATTAATTAAACTCGATGCGCCGCAACAAATAAAAACATGGCAGCAGTTTACGCCAAGTGGGCCACTCGCATTTTTGCCAATGCAGGCACCATACGCTAATTTAATTTGGTACGATGATGCAAATACACTGCAAGCATTTAAAGGGCTAAACCCAGCTGAGCTAAAAATGCACATACTTAATAAATTTCCTGAACTTGCTGGAGACTTTGAAGTACAAACCCATGCAATATTTCCGCTTACTCGCCAACATGCTAACAATTATTCACAAGGGCGCTTAGTTTTAGTCGGTGACGCTGCACATACAATAAATCCCCTTGCAGGGCAGGGCGTTAATTTAGGTTTTCAGGACGTAGTGGCACTTGCTGAAGTTTTAGATAATGCTGCGGATATAGGGTGCCCGTTAACGCTTAAAGAATACGAGCGAGCTCGCCGTAAAGCTAATTTATTAATGATGAGCATGATGGATGCCTGTTACTTTGGCTTTTCTAACCAAGTTGCGCCACTTAAATGGGCACGTAGCCAGTTTTTAAAAATGGCTAATAATACAGGCCCTATAAAAAACTGGGTTTTAAAATACGCAATTAGCGGTGATTTAGGCTAAATTTAAAGTAGATATTTAAAAGGCTCATTTATGAGTCTTTTTTGTTTGCCCAGCGAAGCTGGCAAACCCGATAGGCTGAAAGATGCCTTATCACCCTGACTAAGGGGAAGATAATCTG
>NZ_AUTL01000038.1:0-991 GCF_000498015.1 Pseudoalteromonas sp. TAE79 | reverse complement strand
GGCAGGACCTGGCACAGTTTCAGCTGTTTCTGTATTTGCTTCCGTACCCGCATCATAAGCAGTCGTAGTGCGTGATAACGAACCGCCAACTTCTAATGTTGATACATCTAAAGAACCAAGACCGGTAAAAGCATCATTTGTATTCCCAAGCATGGCAGCAAATGACAAATTAAGCGTTTCTTGCTCTTCAACAGTAATGATCACTGTGGTGGTTTCACCAGGGCCAATAGCGCCTTCAGCTGAAACTGCAGCAAGTGCACTTTCGTAGCTGAGGTATTCTTCATTTGCACCGCTTTCTGCAAGCATTTCTAAGCCCACAGAAGCTGTTGTACCGAAGGTCCAAGGTGCTTCATCTTCAAAAGCAATGACAGAGAGTGGTGACAAAGGCTGTCCTGCAGTTAAGTTACTAAAAGTAATAGTAAACTCACTGATCACAGGTTCTACAACAATTGGCTCAACAACGACCGGCTCTTCAACAACTGGGTCGTTATCATTATCGCTACACGCTGCAAGTGTGGTTGCAAGTGCAAGCACTAGTAGACTTTTTTTAAGGTTGTTAGCAGATGACATAATCATGCTCCTACTTAACTGTAACGGTTAATTGCGCTACTGGGTTTAACCATCTGTGTACTGTATTACTTAAATCGCTATTACCCGCTTCTAAATCGTCATCACCTAAGCTACCCGGGTGAATATGAATGTTAGTATTTGTATCACCACTTAATACACCTGTACCGCCAGTGCCAGCGTCGCCACCTGGAGCCGCAGGAATACCCGGAGTACCTGGTGCGCAGAGCCTTCAACTACAAGCTCATTGTTCTGTGCCTGCATCGTAAGCATTTAAATTAATTGTGTAAGTACCCGCTTCTGTTGGGATTTTCCAGCTGTTTAAGCCTACAAAGCCATCATTAGTTGGTAGCATCATTGCAGTTAAAGATAGGTACTCGTTACCGTCGGTAGTGGTAAGTGTTGCCGTTGTAGATGCGGCTGG
>NZ_AUTL01000037.1:0-1801 GCF_000498015.1 Pseudoalteromonas sp. TAE79 | reverse complement strand
CCCAGAGGGTGACCCGCTTGCCGTGGATGGGCAGATCACGATAGGGGACATCACGCTTGCCGAACCGCACGAACTCACCCTGCACGCCGCACTCCTCGCAGGCGATGGGATCGGGCGCGTCCACCTGGAAGTGCATTTCGTCGTCGGTGGATTTGCAGCCCAGCACTTGGTACTCAGGTAGGTGCAGAATGTTGTCGGGCATTTCGGTCATGCGGCGTGCTCCTTATAGTGTTGGCTCCATTTTCCGCACAGTTCCAAATGAAGTTCTTCTGCACATAGCCACCTATCTGCAGTTGCTAGCTGTTATGTATTGTCAACCAGCTGCATTTGAGCTTCATTCATTCTGCCGCCGTGCACTGTCAGCTGTGAAAATCCAGCTTCAAGTTCACGGACATCTGTAGGTGTGAGCGTTACGTTAAGAGCGCCCAGATTTTCATGAAGGTGGTTGATATTCCGCGTGCCCGGAATGGGAATAATCCAGGGCTTCTGTGCCAACAGCCAAGCAAGTGCGATCTGCGAAGGGCTAACACGCTTCTGCTCAGAAAGCTTCCAAAGAACATTGATGAGCGGCTGATTCGCAGCTAGGTTTTCCTCGGAGAAACGGTCAAAACCAACGCGAAGATCTGTTGCTGGGTCAAATTTTGTATTAGCCCACATTTTTCCTGGAAGGTAGCCCATTCCTACCGGCCCCCACGGAACGAAGCCAACGCCGAGCGCTTCACAGGTGGCAAGAACGTCGTTTTTCTCCGGGCTTCGTTCCATGAACGAATATTCAGTCTGAACGGCGGCCACCGGATGAACGGCATGTGCTCGACGGATGGTCGTTGCGCTTGCCTCTGAGAGCCCGAAGTGAAGCACCTTTCCCTCATCAATCAGGTTTTTAACAGCCCCTGCGACTTCTTCAATTGGCACCGATGGGTCAACACGATGCTGGTAAAGCAAATCAATGCGATCCGTTCTCAGGCGCCCGAGTGACTCTTCCACCATTCGTTTGATGTTTTCGGGACGACTGTTAAGCCCTCCGTTCTTGATGTCAAAACCAAATTTAGTCGCGATGGCGACCTTGTTGCGGAACGGTGCTACAGCCTCACCAACTAGCTTTTCATTGGTATACGGCCCGTACACTTCAGCTGTATCAAAAAACGTAACCCCTTTTTCGTAAGCCGTACGGAGGGTTTCAATACCTTGGTTTTTTTCTGCCGGTGGACCGTAGTTGGCACTAATACTCATACAACCCGCGCCCAGTGCAGACACGACTAAATCTCCAAGATGTCGGGTAGGCATACCGGACTCTCTTGAGTGAGATGGAGCCCTCACTGCATCTCCATTACCTGCTTGTCGGTTGTCCGATGCCGCCCATGATGTTGTCGATACCGCGAAACCGACCCCGAGCGAGGCGGCCTTGATTATAAAGTTACGGCGGTCAGAATTTGCGATGTTTGATTCAGTTTGCATAGTAACACTTTCACTGTTGTTCATAAATTAATCCTCAAAAGACGTGGTTTTACATAGACTGGACCGTGGGACGTACGAGAGTTTCGTTTAACGTCACGCGTTGCGGACGGCTGATAGCGAACGAAATGACATCGGCGATATCTTGTGCTGGAATCGCCCACTCCAGAGAATCCTTTGCGGCTTTTTTGCTTTCATCGTGAGTAATGTGATCAGCCAACTCGGTAGCAATAGCGCCTGGCTCAATAACCATTACTCGAATGTCTGGCTGGAGTTCAACGCGTAACGACTCCGACCACCCGTTGATACCCCATTTTGTCGCTGAATAGGCTGCAAAGCCTGCGGGCGC
>NZ_AUTL01000036.1:0-7456 GCF_000498015.1 Pseudoalteromonas sp. TAE79 | reverse complement strand
CCGCTTTGAGCAAGCCAATGGCGGCACACTGTTTTTAGATGAAATTGGTGATATGCCACTTGATGTACAAACACGTTTATTGCGCGTACTTGCCGATGGTGAATTTTATCGCGTTGGTGGCCATCAAAGTATAAAAGTAGATGTCCGTATTATTGCGGCTACTCACCAAAACCTTGAAGATTTAGTTAAACAGGGCAAGTTTAGGGATGATTTATTTCATCGTCTTAATGTTGTGCGCCTACGTTTACCCGCTCTCCGAGAGCGCACTGAAGATATAGAAAGCTTATCGCAGCACTTTTTACATAAAAGTGCTAAAGAACTACAAGTAGAAAGCAAAGTGCTGAGCCCTAAAGCGACTGAGCAATTACGTTTATTTAATTGGCCAGGCAATGTACGCCAATTAGAAAACACGTGTCGCTGGCTAACAGTTATGGCGCCAGGTGAGCTTGTAAGCGAGCAAGACTTACCACCGGAGATTCTGGATGCTTCGCCAACCCAAGAAGAAGGTGATTGGCTAGATGCGTTTCAGCAATGGCTTAATCAAGAGCTTAAACAAGGCAAAGAAAATATTTGGCCTGACATTCAAGCCCAGCTAGAAACTCGTTTAATTAAAACCGCCCTGGCTAATTGTTCTGGTCATAAGCAAGATGCTGCTATAAAAATTGGTTGGGGACGCAACACGTTGACCCGAAAATTAAAAGAGCGCAATATTAGCTGATTAAACGCTTTTAACACATTTGGTTATTGATGAAGCTAATCGAACATATTCCATTATTCAAACAAATGGAAATTATAAACAGGCTGCACTTTTTTAAGGAATTTACGCTCAGCGAGCGCCAAGTCTTATTGGAGTCGTTCGGCCTGTTATATTTAGTAAGCCAGCATCAGTTTTTATTTAAGCAATACGATAACGACAAGCGCTTATATATTGTACTTAGCGGCGCGCTATTAGTATTTAAACATAATCATTTGCTAGAACTTGGTACTATAGAGCCAGGTGAATTTATAGGTGAAGGCGCTTTTATAAATAACCGAGAGCGCAGCACTAGCGCACGCGCCAAAACCGACAGCATAGTTCTTGCTATTACCCCTGAAGCACTCACCCGCTTACCTAATGTTATCCGTGAAAAAATTAAAGACCGAATTATAGAAGGTATGAGTTTGCGTATTGCAAAACTTAGTGAACATATAGAAACTCACGGTTAACTCTATCACTCAATCCATATAAACAATTTGCAATGAGCAATCAAGCCAACTGGGCTTATTAGCGTGCGCAGTAAAAGTGTAAGTATCTGAAGGCTTGGCACCAAAGGGGGTATTTACAAGTGGTTGCGAGTGGCTGTATGTTTGCGAATAATTTTTGTAATAAATGACAACGTAACCGTATAAAAACTCCCAACCTAACCTTACAACAGCGCCACTGGGTAAGGTAAAGTCAGCATATTTATCTGTAAATGTGACAAGTAAATCATTGTACTTGTCTTCGCTGCATTGAGTTGTTCGTAACCTTTTAGGCATAACAAAGGTTGTACCCGCCACTACATTTTTTAAATAAAAACCTATGTTGCCATCACCATAAAAATGATTTGAACGCGTTGTATAGTTAACTTGTGGCTCGTAACCTAGCCCCTGCATTATAGCCGCAAGTTGCTCAGTTTCTTTAGAATAAATCTTATCACTTGATAAGAGTAATGTGGCTTCACCAAAGTCAGGTGGGATTGCCAGCTCTACATATTCATAAGAGAGCGATTGTGCTTTTAGCGCAGCATCGAGCTGGTTGCGCTGTTCATCTTGCAAGTTTTCACTAAATACATACACGGTAGGTTGTTGGCACGCAGCTAATAGTAATGCCAACACACATATTAAAATTCCATTTTTCATAGTTACCCTTTTAAATTACAATTGTAGTCTATTAAAGGTAACTATTTATAGCAATTTAATTTGTTTGGCTATCTAACCACGCATCAACACTTTTACGGGTGTATAAAACTTCTTTAAATAAACGATGGCGTTGAAATTCAAGTACCGATTTTTTTTTCATATCGCCACTCACTAAACGACTATGGTGATCGTTAAATTTTGAAATCACAGAAAAACCACGTTCAGCATTTTCCTTTTGCTCTTTTACTTGATTAGTAAGATGTGACCTAACATCATCTGCGGTCAACATATCTGAATTATCTAAGCCCATTAGCTCTTTTTTCATTGCTAATCTTACGCCCATTTTCTACTCCGTTTTATATGTATTCATTACACATTGATTAATCCGCCAGAGTTTTAGCAATTAGCGAGCCATACGTAAAAAAGATTGCAACGAAGCTTAACTTTTAATTGCTTCAGTTTTTTTAAAGACAGATAAAATACCTAAAAACTTTCATAACTAATTGTGTATTACAGCTATCTAAAGTTACTTGCTTTGGTGCAAAAGTCGCTGTAAGCCTTTATACTAAAGCCTGTGCGTTACCCCACCGAGAGCAAATATGAACGAAGAATATATAGAAATAGAGTTAGAAGAAGAGCCGATTGAGCTTTGTAAATTATTAAAAGTATTAAACTTAGTTGAAGGTGGCGGCCAAGCTAAAAACCTAATCACTGAAGGCTATGTGGGTGTTAACCATGAAATTTGTACAATAAAGCGGAAAAAATTATACAGTGGTGATGTACTAGAGTTTGATGGTGAGTTTTTTAAACTCTCACTAAGTGAAGATGCAATCCCTGTAGAAAAACCTGCGGTACAAACTCAAGCAGAGTCAAAGCTAGCTACACCACAACCAACAAATCAACCAGCTAAAAGTAAGCGTAAGCGAACTAAAAAACCAAAAGTAGATGATAAAACAGGTCGTCGTCCTATTTCATTTGGTTAAGCATTTAAAAGCACTCTTTTTATATAAAAAGGCCAACTTGTATAGTTGGCCTTTTTACTCTTTAATAACCTAATTAATAATAAAAACAAGGTTATAAAATGTCTGTAAACACACCTAAAAATTGGTTTAAACCCGTTGTATGGGCGGCACTCGTATGGAACTTACTTGGCGTTATTGCATTTGCTATGCACATGATGATGACACCAAAAATGATAGGTAAACTTCCTTTAGATCAACAAGCTGCCTACTCTGACACCCCTCTTTGGTCAATCATTGCATTTGCTGTAGCTGTATTTGGAAGCACTTTGGGTTGTCTGTTTTTACTTGCTAAAAACGCGCTGGCAACACCTACTTTTGCGCTATCGCTCGGCGCTATTTTAATTCAGCAATATTATAATTTTGTGGTCATAAATAGTATTGAGCTACTTGGCGCAAGTGCGGTATTTATGCCTATTTTTGTAATCATAATTGCCATTGCTCTACTTTATTTAAGTATTAAAGCTAAGCAACAAGGTTGGTTACAGTAATTAATAAAGGTCAAAATAACTTTTGACCTTACCTCGTCTTTCAAATCATCTCTTGAAATTAAATTTTTCAGCATCATCTCTACTATAATAATTGTATAAAATTCGTTCTCTAAAGACAGCTTTTTACATTGGTATGCACTTTGCAACTCAAGTACTACAGAGGTCACTCTTCAAAATATTTTTATAATTCATAAAGGGGCAAATAATGAATAATAGTTTCGATACCCAACATCAGCTCACAATAAACGGTGAGCAATATCATATTCATTCTCTAAAAGGACTTGGCGACAAAGCGAAACGATTGCCCTTCTCCTTAAAAGTATTACTTGAAAACCTTCTTCGAAACGAAGACGGCGCAAATATTAAAGAACAAGACATTCAAGCCCTCCTTAATTGGGATCCTCAAGCAAAACCTGCATCTGAAGTTGCCTTTACTCCAGCTCGCGTAGTTATGCAAGATTTCACCGGTGTACCCGCTATTGTTGATTTAGCCGCGATGCGTGACGCAATGGAAAAACTAGGTGGCGATCCTGCAAAAATAAATCCGTTATCGCCAGCTGAACTTGTTATTGACCATTCGGTACAAGTAGATGGTTATGGTAATGATGGTGCATTTGATTTAAATGCCAAGCTTGAATATGACCGAAATAAAGAACGTTACGAATTTTTACGCTGGGGACAAACCGCTTTTGATAATTTAAAAGTAGTGCCACCAGCAACCGGTATTGTTCACCAAGTGAATTTAGAGTATTTAGCCCGTGTTGTTTTTAATGAAGAGCGCGATGGCAAAAAATTCGCTTACCCAGACACTCTCGTAGGTACCGACTCTCATACAACCATGATTAATGGCTTAGGTGTACTTGGTTGGGGCGTAGGCGGTATTGAAGCCGAAGCGGCTATGCTTGGTCAGCCAATTAGTTTATTGATTCCACAAGTAGTCGGTATGAAGCTAAGCGGCAGATTACCTGAAGGTACAACCGCAACCGATTTAGTATTAACAGTAACCGAAATACTGCGTAACCATGGTGTAGTGGGTAAATTTGTAGAGTTTTATGGTGACGGCCTTGCCGACCTACCACTTGCCGATAGAGCAACCATAGCGAATATGGCACCAGAATACGGCGCTACGTGTGGTATTTTCCCGATTGATGATGAAACCATTAACTACCTTCGCTTAACAAACCGCGACGAAAAACACCTAAAGGTAATTGAAGATTATGCTAAACACCAAGGTTTATGGCGTAACGATGGCGACGAAGCGAGCTACACCGATACACTCGAACTTAAATTAGACGATGTTGTACCAAGCCTTGCAGGCCCTAAACGTCCACAAGATAGAATTGCCCTAAATAAAGCGGGTGAAGTAATTGGCGAGCATTTAAAAGGCTTTCAAGATGAGCGTATGGCTCGTCGCGACAAAAGCGATGAAGAGCAAGCTCGTATTGAAAGTGAAGGCCCAACAACAAATCCAGATGAGCCAGTAGACGAAGCACAGTTTATGGGTGCCGCTAAAGTTAAATTTAAAGGCCAAGAGTTTGAGCTAAATGATGGCGCTTGTGTTATTGCCGCAATTACCAGCTGTACCAATACCTCTAATCCAAGTGTTATTTTAGCCGCAGGCTTAGTCGCTAAAAAAGCGAAGCAATTAGGCATTAATGTAAAACCTTGGGTTAAAACATCCCTTGCACCAGGCTCTAAAGTAGTTACCGACTACCTAGAAAAAGCAGGCTTGATGGACGACCTAGAAAGCCTAGGATTTAACTTGGTAGGCTATGGCTGTACTACGTGTATTGGCAACTCAGGTCCACTAGCGACTGAAATATCAGATGCGATTCAAAAGCATAAATTAGTGGTTAGCTCTATTTTATCGGGTAACCGTAACTTTGAAGGGCGTATTCACCAAGATGTGAAAATGAACTTTTTAGCCTCACCTCCACTTGTTGTAGCCTATGCCATTGCCGGCAGAACCGACATTGACGTATACAACGAACCCCTTGCGCAAGATGCTAATGGTAACGATATTTACCTTAAAAACATCTGGCCAAGCGTTAAAGAAGTGAGCGACCTAGTTAAAGAAACAGTAACTAAAGAAATGTTTGAAAAAAGCTACGCTAACGTTTACGAAGGCGATAGCCGCTGGCAGCAAATTCAAATACCTGATGGCAAACTTTATGATTGGGATGACGCATCTACCTACATTAAAAAAGCACCATTTTTTGATGGTATGAAAGTAGAACCTCCGGGTATTCCAACGATTGAGGGCGCACGTTGTTTAGCTAAGCTTGGGGATTCAGTAACTACTGACCATATTTCTCCAGCAGGTGCTATTAAAGCAGAAGCGCCAGCAGGTTTATACTTGCAAGAGAAAGGTGTAGAAAAATCGCAATTTAACTCGTATGGCTCACGCCGTGGTAATCACGAAGTAATGATGCGCGGCACGTTTGCCAATGTACGTCTTAAAAACTTACTTGCCCCGGGTACTGAGGGCGGTGTAACACGTACACAACCAGAAAACGATTTAGCAAGCATTTACGATGCAGCTATGGAGTATCAAAAAAATAATACGCCTCTCATTATTTTAGCGGGTAAAGAATACGGTACGGGTTCATCTCGTGACTGGGCGGCCAAAGGCTCACTTTTACTAGGCGTTAAAGCGGTTGTAGCACAAAGCTATGAGCGAATTCATCGCTCTAACTTAATTGGTATGGGTGTATTACCTCTGCAATTTAAAGAAGGTGAAAGCTACGAGTCACACGGGTTAACAGGGCAAGAACAATTTGATATTGATGGCCTGTACGATAAAACCGATGAAGTAACCGTTATTGCTACAAATGCCGAAGGTAAAAAAGTAACCTTGAGTGCTGATGTACGTATTGATACCCCTAAAGAGTGGGATTACTACAAACACGGCGGCATTTTACAATATGTACTGCGTAATATGATCGACTAACAAAGACAGTAGTTAATACATCTAAAAGCCCAGTTTAGTAATAAGCTGGGCTTTTTTATATTTGCTGTTTGTTGTCTTAAATCAATGCTAAGCATTTAAAGCGTGCCTACTGAGGTAACTATGTCGCAAACAATGATAATTAGGCTGCTTAAAACATCAATAGTGCTTGGGTTGTGCCATATCGTGACTGCCCATACGTTAATTGTGTCGAACTACTTTACTGTCGAGCATGGTATTAAAGGAATAACTATAGCGGCGGCATGCATTGCTGTAGGCGTGCTGCTGTCGCTTCCCACTAAAATATATTTAACAGTATTATTGATGGAAGCCGAAAAACGTTATTTAAAAAACCATAAAAGCACTCACTCTAAATAATTAAAGTGCACTTAAATTATTAATTTCTTTATTACGTTTTTCTAGTTTGTCTTTTACATTTTCGGCGTCATTAAATAGCTTTTTAACCGAATCTGGGTTCAAAATACTGATCCCCTCTGGTGCAGCCGACATTGTATTTGTACTTGGAGAGGTATTTAAAATAGACGTGTCTTCTGCAGCAATAACAGTAATATCTTTAGGATCGAGTTTTACTTCAATACTTTTTGCATGTGGGTTAGGTGTATCAGAAAAGTGCCATTGGCCTGTTTCGTCTTGCCACTTAAAAATTTTACCACTTGAGGTAGCATTTGCAGCAATTGGTTCATCAGAAATACTGCTCGCAATTTTATCGCCAGCTTGCTGAACGCCCTGCACTGCTTGGTCCAAAGTACTGCTAGATAGCGCGACCATTCTTTCTTTAATTTGCTGAGATTCACTGCTAATTGATGATGCAGAAAGCCATGTTTGACCATCGGGCTTTTTTAAATAAAACAAAGAGATGACTGCAATAGCCATAATTGATATAGCTAAGTAGGTAAAGTATTTCATAGCGTTCCTGCTTTAATTAATCCTTTAATGCCTTGAGTCTAATAAAAAATACTTAATTAGGCAATTTTTTCTACCCGAATAAAAGAAAATAAAAACGCAGCCGAAGCTGTAATGCCGTTCACTTAAGGTGAACGGCTTTTTTATTTCTAGCGTACCGCTGCGGTCTTGGCTTGACTGAGCGAGGAAAACTT
>NZ_AUTL01000035.1:0-6787 GCF_000498015.1 Pseudoalteromonas sp. TAE79 | reverse complement strand
ATTCTACAAAAGAATTCGGATTCTTACATACCTAGAAGATCGTTCAAGTGCTATTAACTATTTCTTAAATGATCGGCATTAGTGTCGGCTTGCTCTGTATTTATTAAATGTGCTGCTGCAATAGCTAAATCATTAAAAATGCAAAAGCCACTGCCAAAATCGCTATAGGCATGATGATAACCACCGCTTAAATTGAAGGTTAGATCGTGACTAAAAGCCGCTTCAGCAGCTTGAATACTCCCGCCAATTGATAAAAGAGTACGCTCTACAAGTTGTTGCGAATAGGGAAATCACATCTTTTTAATTGCTTTATCGCTTAGCGTTCCATTTAAAAAATCATCTATATAACGTTGGCTGTGACATAGCGCAAGTTGAGATGCGGTTGCTTTTTTAGGATCTTTAAAGTGAATAGCCGAAACACCCAGATTTTCTATTTCGGTTTTAAGTAACTTATACTTTTGAATAGGGAATCGATGACGTTCTGGGAGTATAAGGTCTGAATACAATGGATGATAATAAAGCTGCATAGTAAAGTGCGCCTTAACGCAGCTGCTGTTTTTCTACTTGTTGTATTTTGTCTTCGGTGGCAGAAATTGCTTTTCTGCAGCGACCTAATCGAGCGTGTGTGCTTAATATTTCAAGGTTAAGTTTTTGTGCTTTAGCTGGCGAGGCTTTATCCATTTGCATCTTACGTTCTTCAATCATGAGTACTAAACGGCGTTCAAACTCATGGTTTTGTTTTAATTCGCCGTAAAGCTCATGCGATGATTGCATTATTTTTTGTACAGCGTGCTTATAAACAGTTTGCTTAGGGCGAGGTTTATAATGGCTTTTGTTTTCTTTAATCCAAATAGGCGTTGATTTAATAACATTGAATACAGCTTGTACCTGAGCTCCTATACGTTCAAGCGCGTAGGTATAAGCATGGCGATGCTCACTTGGCGGTAATCGTGACACTTCGTCTTCTATTTCTATTACGTAATCGACTAGGTTCATGCTTTTTGTACTAAAAACGGCGCGGTCAAACAAGCTAGGTTGTGCTTGCATGTAACGATTTTTAGAAAAAAGTTTAGCTTTATCAAATTGCTCAGCTTGTTGTTTTAGCGTTGCAACTTGTTGGCGTAGTTTATCTAAAGCTGTAGGGTGCATATTAAAAGTAAGCCTCATAAATTAGCTTTAATGCTAAAAGTATAACCATAGTATTAAATACAGGGCGAATAAATTTGCTACCAAACCGTATTGCTGAATGCGCTCCAATCCATGCACCAAGCATAATAAAAAAGCCCATAGTAATGCCAAGTAAAAAGTTTACATGTCCGAGTGCTACAAAGGTAATGAGCGATATAAAGTTAGAAACAAAGTTCATTGAACGCGCTAGGCCACAGTTGAGTAGCAGGTTCATTTTATAAAGCATGCCATTAGAAGCAGTCCAAAAAGTACCCGTACCTGGGCCTGCTAAACCATCAAAAAAGCCTAATGCTAAACCCTGTAGCCATTGTTTTATTTTCATCGCTTTGTTGAGTTTAGGCAGTTCATCGCCTTCTGTGGTACTTAAATTACCAAATAAGCTATAGGCGGCAACTAAAATAATAATAATGGGTAGTAGTTTGTTTAAAAAATCGATACTTAAATGATCAACAATAACAGTACCTATCAATGCACCTATTGCAGTAGCTATGATGGAGGCTGCCCAAAATTTCGGGCTAAATAAATTCTTTTTATAGTACGTATAACTAGCTGTTAAGGAGCCAAAACTAGCCGCGAGTTTATTGGTGCCTAATGTTAAATGTGGAGGTAAGCCTGCAGTTAATAAAGCGGGCACAGTTAACATGCCACCGCCACCGGCGATAGCGTCTATAAAACCTGCGGCAAGTGCAACAGCACATAAAACAGCCCAGGTTGTTGGATCGAGTGCGAGTTCAAACATTAATAATCTATTTGTCTTTTAAAAGGTGGTAGGGTGTCGAGCATGGCTTTACCGTATCGCTTAGTAACTAAGCGTCTATCGAGAATAGTAATACAGCCTTCATCACTCTCTTTTCGCAGCAGTCTACCACAGCTTTGCACCAATTTCTTTGCGGCGTCTGGTACGGTAATCGTTAAAAACGGGTTACCACCTTTGCTTTGTACAAATTCTGCTTGCGCTTCTTCTATTGGCGAAGTAGGTACAGCAAACGGAATTTTAGTAATTATTAGGTTCTCTAAATATTTACCAGGTAAATCAAGACCTTCCGAAAGGCTCTGGGTTCCAAATAAAATACTGCCTTTGCCTTCGTCTACATTTTTAGTGTGTAATTTAAGCAACGCTTCTCGCGACATCTCACCTTGTACTAATAAGTTAAAACCTTTTGTTCTAAGAAACTTTGTTACGTGGTCCATTTGCCAGTAAGAAGCGAATAGTACAAGGTTCGCTTTTTTATCATTTAGGTACTCTGGTAAAGTTTTAGCTAGGTGATCACTAAAGTCTTTATCGGTAGGTTCTACTTTAGATACCGGAATACGTAAAGTGGCTTGTTTTGGGTAATCAAAAGGAGAAGGTACTTTAATAAATTTAACGCCTTCTTCTTTAGCAAGTCCTGTTTCGTAAGCAAAGTGATCAAATGAGCCCAGTGCACTTAATGTAGCAGAGCACAAAACAGCGCCCGCGCATTCGCGCCATAATTTATCTTTTAAGTAATAACCGACCTCGATAGGGCAGTCGCTTAATAAGTGATCGTGATGGCTTTTATATTCAAGGCGCTTTATCCATCGTGCATGAGGAGCACCTTCGCCTTTTTTTGCATAACTAAACCATAGTTTGTTTAGTTGTTCTAAGCGGTTTATGTATTGACCGCTTTCGCCTAGTATTGGGTCGGCAACGTAAGGTTTTATGTCGCCATCGCTAACATCTTGGGTAAGGGTGTCGTGCATTTTGTTTAAACAGCGCAGCGCATCTTGCGTGGCTTCGCTTATATCTTTTGCTTTACTGTGCAGCGATTCTGGAATTTCACCGTGTTCAAAGCGATAAGTATCGTCTTTTGAGTATTCAAAGTCGGCATTATCAAGAATATCGCGAACTACTTTTAAATCTTTATTCGCGTCATTAATACTGTCGCAAAGTTTAAAGTTTTGCCCTATTGCTTTTTGCCCCACTAAAACCTTCGCCATTTTCCCGCTAAACTTGGTGAGCTTATCAAGCCACTCTATTGTGCCTTTAATTGTTGCAGCAGCCGATGAAAAGTCGCGTGTTATATGTGCTAAGTGATGCGCTTCATCAATAACGTAAATAGTGTTGTCGGGCTCTGGTAAAATTTTACCACCGCCTAAGTCTAAATCAGCAAGTAATAAAGAGTGATTAATTACCAGCACATCCATTTGCATTAATTGATTACGCGCAAGCTGAAACGGGCACGTTTGGTGTGCTTTCATTTGGCGTTGGCACGAATGTTTATCGCAGGCTATTAAATTCCATACTCTGTCGGGTACGGTATCGGACCAGCTGTCTCTATCGCCTTGCCATTTTTTATTTACATAAGCGTTATATAACTCATTCAAGCACTTGGTTTCCATTGCGCTCAATGGTGAAGTAAGCGTTGGCATAAAGTCCATTTGTGTTTGGCTATCGCCGTTTACAGCATTATGTAATTTGTGGGCACAAATATAACGATGGCGACCTTTTACTAAATCAAATTTAAAATCGAGGCCTGAATGCTTTTTAAAAAATGGCAGTTCTTTTGCTATTAATTGTTCTTGCAGTGCAACGGTTGCGGTAGAAATAACTAACTTCTTTTTTTGCGCTAAGGCAAGAGGCAACGCGCCTAAACAATAGGCAAGAGACTTACCGGTACCAGTGCCTGCTTCAATTACGCAAATGCGCTGCTTTTTATGGTATTCGCCAGCAAGTGTTTTTGCTATTTCGGCTACAAGATAATTTTGACTGCTACGAGGGCGATAATCTTTTAGGTTACTAGCCACATGCTGGTGTACTTGCCTAATTGTTTTTTTTAGTGAGTCAGAAAGCATGGGATGATTTACCTAAAGTATGTATATAATTACAGTGTATATATTAAGTGGGATCGAACATTGACACAAGCAATCTATCAGGGCTTTATTTTATCAAGGCAACAATACAGCGCTAAAAATACGCAAGGTATTACTTTGTGCTATTGGCTAAGCTCTGAACATGGCCCACTTAAAGTTATTATTGAAAACCAGCAGGCAGTGTTTTTCATCCCATTGTCAGCGCAACATACTGCAAATACTTTACTCGCACAGGCAAATATAAAAGCGCAGTTTAATAAGGTTGAGTTGTGCCATTTTGGTGGCAGCGAATGTGTGGCTTGTTACTTCAACGACATACATAGTTTATATACTACGCGAACTCTACTAGAACAAGCAATGCCAATTTATGAGGCCGATGTACGCCACAGCGACCGCTTTTTAATGGAGCGCTTTATTAAAGGAGGTGTGTGGGTAACGGGTAACGCTAAAGCTCAAAACGGCTTTATTGAAATTAGTGACGCAAAGTTAAAAGCAAACAAAGATTACACGCCAACGCTTACGTCTGTTTCTTTGGATATAGAATGCAATGGCGACGGGGTGTTATTTAGTGTAGCACTTGTGGGAAATGGCTTAGATTGTGTATTGATGATAGGGGAGCCGCAGCAAAGTGATTCGACATTTGAAATAGACTGGTGCTATGACGAAATAAACTTACTAACCAAGTTACAGCACTACATTATAAATAACGATCCTGATGTTATTGTTGGTTGGAATGTCATTGATTTTGACTTTAGTTTATTGCAAGAACGCGCAGAGGCCTTAGGGCTTGCCCTTAACTTTGGCCGAGATAATCAACCGTTATATATTAATAAAGGCCATTACACCCGATTGACTCTTCCAGGGCGGTGCGTCATTGATGGCATTGATACATTAAAAAATGCCACTTACCGATTTGATAGCTTTTCATTAGCTAATGTTGCAGAGCGGGTACTCAATGAATCAAAGTTAATAAAAACCGATAACCGATTAACTGAAATTGTTCGTCAATTTAACGAAGATAAGCTTTCTCTAGCTGCTTATAACCGCCAAGATTGTATTTTGGTTAATCAAATTTTCGAAAAATTAAAGTTATTTGAATTTGCCATAGTCAGAACCCAAATAACAGGGCTCGAACTGGAACGCATGGGTGGCTCGGTTGCCGCATTTACAAACTTATACTTACCGTTATTACACCGCAGTGGTTATGTTGCCCCCAATTTAGGCGATCATGGCCTCTCATTTGAGAGCCCAGGTGGCTATGTGATGGAGTCGACCCCAGGGCTGTATAAAAACGTTTTGGTATTGGATTTCAAAAGCTTATACCCTTCAATTATGCGTACGTTTTGTATTGACCCGCTAGGTTTAATCGCAGGGTTAAATGCACCAGAGCATGCGGTTGAAGGATTTAATCAGGCGTTATTCTCAAGAACGCAGCACCATCTCCCCAAATTAATTGCCCACCTCACCCAAACACGGCAAGAGGCAAAAGACACTAATCAACCTATGCTCTCGCAAGCGATTAAAATTATTATGAATAGTTTATATGGCGTACTCGGCTCTAAGGGTTGTCGGTTTTACGACCCCCGTTTATCGAGTTCTATCACGTTACGTGGCCATGAGATAATGCAAACAACCCGTAAATGGATAGAAGCGCAAGGCTTTGAGGTGATATATGGTGATACCGACTCTACGTTTGTAAAACTTTGTGAAGATAAAAGCCCTGAGCAATGCAACGAAATTGGCTGCCAACTTGTTCATCATATTAATACCATGTGGCAAGCTGATTTAAAACAACGCTATGATTTACAAAGTTATTTAGAAATTGAATTTGAAACTCATTACAGTCCGTTTTTTATGCCAACTATACGAGGTAAAAAAACAGGCTCTAAAAAGCGGTATGTAGGGCAAGTAACCAAAAATAATGAAAAAAAACTGGTATTTAAAGGTATGGAAACGGTACGTAGTGATTGGACTGAATTTGCACAAGAATTTCAAACCGAATTATTTGAGACGTTATTTACTGACAACTTCGAAATACAACAACTGCACGATATTATAAATAGCTACACTCAAAAACTTTATAATGGTGAGTTCGACCGTAAATTAGTATATAGAAAGCGGTTAGGGCAGCACCTTAACGATTACATCAAAAATATTCCTCCTCATGTTCAAGCTGTTAAAAAATATAAAGCGAATCATCCTGAGTTTGAAATAAAACGTGGGCAGGTGATTGAATATGTTTACGCAGTAACCGGCGCTGAACTTTATAACGGTAAAAACACTCTGAACTACCCACTGTACATTCAAAGACAGCTCGACCCTGTTGCGCAAATGATATTAAGCGCATTAAACACAACATCTGAATCTACACAAGCCTCGTTGTTTTAGCTTAACTATGAGCTTAAAAAGTCTTTTATAGTTAATTATTCGCCTATAAACTTCAAAGGTGAATAAAAAATTTAAAGGTAAATTAACAATTGTGGCCTTGGTTACAATTTTATCTAAAAAGAATACAAAGCGTAATTTAAAAAATCATTTATTTAAACTCATAAGAATCAATTGGTTACCATGATGTTGTTTTTAATTCTCAAGTTTGTTTCTAAATCGTATCCATAAATTAATTTAAAAAACTAATAAAATACCGCCAAAAATGATAATGAAAAGTCATGCAAAGTGCTTTTAAAGTTAATTTAATGTTGACCGCACGGCTAGCGCATTTTAATCCCAGACTCTAACAGGGTTGAGCGGTAATCATCGTCTAGCCCTG
>NZ_AUTL01000034.1:0-605 GCF_000498015.1 Pseudoalteromonas sp. TAE79 | reverse complement strand
CCCCCCACAAATCCGACAAAAGCCACCACCATAATGAGCGGCCCAGGTGTGGTTTCACCGAGCGCGAGGCCATCGATCATTTGCGTGGGCGTGAGCCAACCATAGTGGCCGACCGCACCCTGATAAACATAGGGCAGTACCGCATAGGCACCACCGAAAGTGAGTAGTGCCGCTTTGGTAAAGAACCAGGCCATTTGTGTCAGTGTGTGATCCCAACCGAAATAACTCCAAAGTGCAAACAGCGGAACAGCCCAGAGTAATGCACCGGAGATCAAGATCATGCTGAAACGCGACCAGCGGAACATGGCGTGCGCGGGCGTGGGTGTGTGATCATCGAATAACGCGGTGCCGAAGGATTTATCAGCCTTGCCATGGCCACCGCCGCTGTTGAAGTAGTCAGGTAGAAACCGCCCACCCAAATAACCAATCAGTGCCGCTGCAATCACGATGTAAGGGAATGGGATATTGAGTGCAAAAATGGCCACAAACGCGGCGGCAGCAATCGCCCACATCACATTATTTTTCAACGCGCGTGAACCAATGCGATGGGCGGCATGCACGACGATGGCAGTCACCGCCGGTTTGATACCGTAGAACAAACCGGC
>NZ_AUTL01000033.1:0-9292 GCF_000498015.1 Pseudoalteromonas sp. TAE79 | reverse complement strand
TATTTAAAAATGTGTCGGCAAGCTCAGCAGTGTCGGTTTTTCGCGGGTCAATAACCACCACTTTCATATTTGGATTAAGCTGCTTTGCACGTTCCATTCGCTGATACAAAACCGGATGAGTCCACGCTGCATTAGAGCCAATTAAAATAAGTAGCTCAGTTTGCTCTAAATCCTCGTAGGTACACGGCACTACGTCTTCACCAAAAGCGCGTTTATAACCTGCCACAGCAGATGACATACACAGGCGCGAATTTGTATCAATATTGCCTGAGCCTATGTAGCCTTTCATTAATTTATTAGCAATGTAGTAATCTTCTGTAAGCAATTGCCCCGATACATAAAATGCCACAGCATCGGGTCCGTGCTTTTGTATTATGTCGTTAAATTTATTGGCAACATGGTCGGTGGCTTCATCCCACGTAACGGCTTGGTTATTAATCAGAGGCGACGTTAAGCGATTATCACTGCCTGTTGTGTCGAGCAAATGCGTGCCTTTTACACATAAACGACCAAAGTTTGCGGGATGCTCTCGCATGCCTTCAAGCTTGGTTGGCACATTATTAAAAAGTGAAATATCAACACCGCACCCTACACCACAGTAAGCACATGTTGTTTGTTTTAAACTGGTTTTATTTATAGTTGGTGATGTGTTTGCGGTTGTCATACTGCTCTCTTTTAGTGTGCTTTAATTTATGCAGGCTGTTTTACAGGCTCATTAAGGGTAACTACGTTAATAGTGTTACTTGCCTTAGCGAGCGCGCTGTTTATTACATTTTGAACGAGCTTTTCACACCCTCCACAGCCTGTACTGGCTTTGGTGCTTTGCTGCACACTTGCCAAATCTATGCAGCCTTTAGCGACTGTTTGTTCAATGGTGTGTTTAGTTACTTTATGACAAGCGCAAATAATGGCGTCATCAGGCAAGTCATCGGCGCTTAGCTCTGCTATGTCGCCGGCAAGGGGCATAATGAGCGCTTCGGGAGCGGTGGTAAGTTCAATGTCGTTTAAATGATATTGCAGCAAATTGTCGTAATCGCTGGTATCGCCAACAAGTACCGCGCCAATCAGCTTATTACTTTGTGAATTGGTGACTATTTTTTTATAAATACCATTGGGTTGATCTTCAAAATAATAGCTTATTGCACCTTCGCTTCTTGCATGTGCATCGCCAATAGAGCCTACTTCAACACCCATTAATTTGAGCTTAGTGCTCATATCGGCACCGCTAAATTCATCGGCTTTATTGTCTAAGCCAGTACTTTGCAAGGAACCTTGCTGCGTATCTTGTAAAATATGACCAACTGCTATTTTAGCCATGGCGTAACCAGGTGCCACTAAGCCAAAAATAAAATTATTCCACAGTGCACATTCACCAATAGCGTATATGTTTTTGTCGCTCGTTTGGCAGTGGTTATTAATTACAATACCGCCGCGCTCACCTATCTCTAAATTAAACTCGCGGGCTAAATTATCATAAGGGCGAATACCTGCCGAAAATACAATCATGTCGGTTTCAAGGGTTTTACCGCCCTTAAAACACATTTTGTAACGGCAACTTTCACCTTCTACTACTTCCTCAGTTGCTACCGATGTATGCACAGTAACACCTAAATCTGTAATTTTGTTTTTTAGTAGCCGACCGCCACCAGCATCAACTTGTACACCCATAAGTTGCGGTGCAAATTCTATTACGTGAGTATGTAAACCCAATTACTTTAATGCGTTTGCAGCTTCAAGCCCCAGTAAACCGCCACCAATTACCACGCCTACTTTGCTGCCGTGGGCTGAATTTTTTATTGCGTGTAAATCGTTAATGGTGCGATAAACAAGGCAATGCTCGCGATCTTTACCCGGTATAGGCGGTACAAATGGGAATGAACCTGTAGCAAGCACAAGTTTGTCGTATTCAAACAATTCCCCTTTAGCGGTCGTTACAGTTTGCGTATCACGATTTATATCAACCACTTTAGAATGAGTATGAAAGCGTACTTGCCAATCGTCATAGGTTTTATTACATGTAAGTGCGAGGTCGTCTGCGGTTTTGCCTTTAAAAAAAGAGGATAGTTGTACACGGTCATACGCTAAACGGTCTTCACCGCTAAGTACCGTAATTTCAAATTGCTCATCAGCTTGATTTTGAGAAACTAGCTGCTGCACAAAATGGTGCCCGACCATTCCGTTTCCTACCACTACAACACGCTGCTTGCTTAACATTCACCCACCTTAAAGTGATACCTATTTTAGTAATTGACTAAAATTGAAATCGAATAATTTGTTATAGGATTGTTATAGCAATATGCAAGCCAAATATATAAGCATTTAATATCAGTAAGTTGCCTACTTTGGTGCAGAGGTGTAAAGCATAAAGCCCCACAAGATGGTGCAATTGCACCATCTTGTGTCGCTATAAATTACAAGAGGATACTAGAAGATAGTGAGGGTTAAAATTTAGCACTCATCCATACCCATAATTTTTGAGTATCGACTTTATTAGCAGCAGTATCCCCCGCTGAGTAATCGGCGTATTTAACACCCACTGCGTATTGTTTGTTAATAGGTTTAACGTATTGTACGTTTAGCTCACTGCCTAAATCGTCAACCCCATTTGATTGCTCATTGGCATCAAAACTGTGATAAGCCACCAGCCATTTTCCGTCAAACGCTTTACCGTTTAAGCTTATGTAAGTGTCGTCCAAACCTTGTGTGGGTGTATTTAAAAACGTATCTGTCCAACCATTAAATTTATGTAACGTGGCAAGCGGTGTTGCAAACCCGTAATCGCCATTATCAGAGCCAAGTGACTCTATGCCAACTTTTAATGTTACTGTTTTTATGCCCAACCCATTTAAATCGACAGCGCCTTCAAGTGCATAGTAATCGGCATCAAAATCACTCACGCTTGTTGAAGCAGACTGCGTTGCATACTCCGCTTTGTAATAAAATTTTATGTCGTTTAGGGTTTTATTACCGTTAAAAGAAACGCCATAAGTATCTAAACTGTCGTCTTGTAGTGCATCGTCACTTAATAAGTAACTGTATAAAACCACTTTACCGTAGTCTGTTTTAAAGCTTGCATTAATTAAATGATCGGACGATTTAATGTCTTTATCGTCAGCAAATATGCGGTTACGCTTATTTAAATAACTGTACTGTAAATTTATGTTATTAAATGCGTAATTAATGGTCGCGGCATCAAAGGTTTGTCTGTCTTGGCGCCAACCTACGTGCCCAACAAAACGCTGCCCATCAAGAGCTATTATTTGGCGCCCTACTTTTAGCGATAGACCATCGCGGGCATATTTAACAAAGCCTTGGTCTATCTCAGTGTTTTCTGGGTCTGCAATAACAGAATAATTAGTGTTTTTCCCCACTGTATTGTTGTAATCATCTACGCCCAATAGGCTGCGAGTGTCTTCTACTTCAATAAGTGCTGAAAAACCATTCACCTCGTCTGTTTGATGCGTTAAGCGGGTTCTAAGTGTTAAGCCGCTTGCATCTTTTAGAGCATTTTCTTGATCAACGCTTTCAAAACGCAGTCTAAAATCAAGATCAGTTTGCGCAGCTTGGCTTATTAAAGGCGCAGTGAAGCAACCCAGTATAAAAATAATAGGTAAGTTGTTCTTGTAATTAAGCATTTTGGTTCTCTAAGTTTTAATTATTAATACACATACCAAAGCAATAAATAAACACAGCGAAATACATTTCCACACCATAACTGGATCGCGTTTCATTATTGAACTTTTATTAGCGGTACTTTCTAAATAAGGATTAGGTTTGTTGATATCGTTTATAAACTCAGAAAACGCTTGGTATCTGAGCTCAGGTTTAGGGGCAAGCGCCTTCATAAGGGCTTGATCTAACCAAAACGGAATATCGGCTCTGTATTTACGAATACTTGTGTAATGCCAATGGCTGTAATCTTTTGGCGCTACGTGGTTAAGTGGCAGTGGTTCATAAGGCAATTTTGAGCACAATAACTCATATGCAATCACGCCAAGTGAAAACAAATCACTTTTAAAATCGGCGTGCATAGTAATAAGTGTTTCGGGTGCGGTGTAGTCGGCAGTGCCTTGCGGGCAATCATCCGCAATTTGTTTAACCGACTCGTCCATAGCCGCAACACTTACTGTGCCGTAATCTATTAGCGTTACTTTACCGTGCGCATCTATCATTACATTATCGAGTTTTAAATCACGATGTACCATATCGAGTCGCTGAAACGCCCTTAGTGCATGTACTATTTGTTCAATAATACTGCGTACTTGGGTTATTTCTGGGTGCGGCACGTCGTGCTTCCAATCACTGAGTGTTTGCCCGTCCATGTACTCACAAATATGATACAAAAAACGACTCTGCGATTGCGTACTTAGCACTTTCATCACGTTTAAATGGTTTATGCGTTGCCCTACCCAGCCTTCTCTTATAAAGCCTTGAAGGTAGTGCACATCGTCTTCAAAATTAACCGAAGGTGCTTTTAAAACCACTGGCGGTATATCGGGCGCTTGTTGCACTAAATAAATGTGCGAGCGACTACTGGCATGTAATTTACGAATAACCGTGTAGTCATCAATTTTTTGCCCAACATTAAGCGCAGGTGGAATTTTTCGTCGTGTTAGCGAATGGTAAAGTTCATCTAACTTTTGCTCGGCAATATTTTCTACTTTTACCAGTAAACAACTTACGTTGTCGTCACTGCCTCGTGCTAATGCAAGTTCGGTAATTGCTTTAGCTGCATTTTCTAAATTAGTGTACTCGTTAATTAATTTAGCTATATCACTACTTGGGAGCACATCGTGTACGCCATCGCAGGTTAATATATAAATATCGTCTGCTTTTAGGTCAACTTCGTATACATCTATTTCTTGATGAAGTTGTGCGCCAAGTGCACGCGTTAGGGTATTGTTTACTTTGTGATCCCGTGTTATTGCCTCTATTTTATTTCCTCGCAAGCGAGTAATACGCGTATCACCTAAGTGAAATATATAACCCGTTGCCGACTTTAAAATAAGTGCTGTAAAAGTCGTCATCCAATCGGCTTGGCGCTGACCTAAGTGATTGTAATTAACTGATTGCGAATAAAGCCACTGATTTAAACTTGCTAACACCTTCGACACTGACTTTTTAACCGCCCAACTTTCGGGGGTATTTAAATACTCATTTATAAAATGAGTAACCGAAAGTTGAGACGCTTGTTTAGCATTTTTTGCTGATGAACACCCATCGGCTAAGCAGGCAATAACGCCTTTAGACTCTTTTTCTTGCGCTTTGGTATTAAGAGCTGCAAACGCATCTTGGTTTTCTGCTTTTAACCCTTTAGCACTGTGCCCGCCAAATGAAACGTTGAGTTCATTTTTTAGCGATTTAGCGTGGAGTGTTTCATCAAACATAGTCAATAATGCCTTAAGTCACTGAAATAAGTTCAACGGTGCCGTCTTCATTTACTTCGGTAATATGGCCATCTGGTTCTCTCATAAAAAACAGTGCAGCTAGACCAAGTAATGCACTACCCGCAATAATGAAAAAGAAAGTTTGATAATCAACAAGTGACAATGCCGTTAAGTACACTACTGCACCTACATTACCGTAAGCACCTGTCATCCCAGCTATTTGCCCAGTTAAACGACGCTTAATTAGCGGTACTGCGGCAAATACAGCGCCTTCACCTGCTTGCACAAAGAACGAACATGCCATAGCCGCAACAACTGCAAGCCATAAAGGCCAAGATGCATCAACCAAACCCATTACAAAATAACCAACAGCAAGACCTGTCGTAAGTACAATAAGTGTTATACGACGACCTAATTTATCTGAAATCCAACCGCCACCTGGGCGAGATGCTAAATTCATAAATGCATAAGCTGAGGCTAAAATACCCGCGTAGACCATATCAAGCGCAAATACATCCATAAAAAACAGCGGTAACATAGATACAACCGCAAGTTCAGAACCAAAGGTTGTGAAATATAAAATATTTAAAACAGCCACTTGCTTAAACTCATAACGATGCGACTCAGGTACAGGCTCTTTAAAAATATGACCATTTACATCAAAGGTTTTATACACTTCGTAAATATAAAGCAGAACTAAAAAAGCATACACGGCAAGTACAAAGTTAGCCGAAATTAGGTTAGCACCGGTTGGTGAAAGCTTCCAAGTAAGTAATGCTAGTGCACCATACATAGGGATTTTCATAATAAGAAGTAATACAAAGTCGCCTTTACTGGTTACTTCCATTGCGCCTACTTTTTTAGGCTTAAAGTATGTACCGCCTTTTGGTGTATCGGTTACATTTAAGTACCAAATAATACCAAATATAACGCTTAATACACCCGTTAAACCTACTGCGTAACGCCAACCATCTTCGCCACCAAACATAAGTGCAATAATTGGTAATAACATAGCCGCTGCTGCTGAACCAAAGTTACCCCAGCCGCCATAAATACCTTCTGCTATGCCCAGCTCGTTAGCAGGAAACCATTCACTCACCATACGAATGCCCACAACAAAGCCAGCACCAATAAAGCCTAGCGCAAAACGCGCTATAGCGGCTTGTTCAAATGTGGTTGCCATAGCAAACATAAAACACGGAATACTACAGGTAATAAGTAGCGCGGTATAAACAATCCGGGGACCAAATTTATCGGTCAGCATACCCACCACAACACGGGCAGGAATAGTTAACGCTACATTTAAAATTAGTAATGTTTTAACTTGTGCCATGGTAATACCAAGCGAGCCCGCAATTGCACCTAATAAAGGAGCATGGTTAAACCATACAAAAAATGACACAAAAAAGACCATCCAACTCAGATGTAATACTTTCATTTTTCCTTTAAAGGATATTAAGTTAAATCCAGAACTCGGTTGCATGTTTATTTCCTCGTAAACGTATTATTGTTTTATTAATGCCCCACCCTTTTATATGAGTAGCAGCCCAATTTTTGTTAAATTTAAGTTAACCCGATATAGCAATTACTGAGCCACTAATTAAAAACTATAAATTTCATGTGGTTACATGAAACAGTTGTTTTTATACGTTATAGTTGCACTATATGAGTGAAGGGCTCTGGGTTGTTAGAGTGCAAATAAAAAGCGTTACTACTTGCTCTAGGATTTAACAAATTGGTATTGTTCAAAAAAAGTATGAGATGTTTAAAAATGCAAAAAGCACCGTTAACGTACCAACAGCAACTACGCTATTCTCGGCATATTATGCTGCCGCAGCTTGATATAGACGGACAAGAGAAACTATGGCAATCGCATGCTTTAATTGTTGGTGTGGGTGGGCTTGGATGTGCGGTAAGTCAATATTTAGCGGCATCTGGCGTAGGCACGCTTACCTTAATTGATAACGATGAAATAGACGTGACCAACCTGCAAAGGCAAATACTGTATAAAGAAAGTGATATTGGTAGCTCAAAATGCAGTGCTGCAAAAAAACAGCTTAACGCACTTAATAGTGAAATAGATATAAACACCATTGAGGCATTTTTTGATGTAAATACCTCTACAGAACAGCTATTTAATAACATTGATATAGTGATTGATTGCTCAGATAACCTAGCAACGCGTAATGCACTTAATAGCGCCTGTTTTAAAGCTAAAGTTCCGCTAGTGTCAGGCTCTGCAATACGTATGGAAGGACAAGTCGCGTGTTTTACTATGGATGAAAACAGTCATTGTTATGGTTGTTTATCGCAATTTTTTAGTGAACAAACACAAAGCTGCTCTGAATCTGGTGTGCTTTCTCCTATTGTGGGGTTAATAGGCAGTATTCAGGCAACTGAAGCGCTAAAAATGCTTGCTGGTTTACCCAGCGGCTTAAGCGAACACTTATTGCTGGTAGATGGTTTAAGCATGGAATTTAATCGTTTTAAAATTGCTAAAAATAGTCAATGTGCGGTGTGCAGCATTTAGTTATTCTAGATTACTGATTGTTGTATAAAGCACATCGCCCACTTTAAAGTCGTTTTTGTCCCACACTCGTCTTGAAGCCAAGCCAAACAAAGTTTGCCCGTCAACATTAAGCGTTAACTGCCACTTATTATTAATAAGCTCAGCCTGAGTTAATACCGACCTTAAAACATTACTGTGCGTTGTTTGCTCAGGCTTTAACGCACTAAACGACATTTGCTCACTTTCTATAATTAGCTTATTACTGCTATCGACAAGTGCAGGAAGCACAAAAAGCGGTTGCTCACTTTGCTGTAATTGCAGTTGATATAGCCCGTAGTCTTTATCAAATTTAACCACATCGTAATTAATTAAGCTCAGCGGTGTTTGCCTGTCGTTTGCGTAAATAGCTTTTGCAACGTGCGCACTTGCACCTTGGTTTATCACCTTACCTTTATCAAGCTGAATAAGGGTATCGCAGCAAAATAGCAGCTCTTTTAATGAGTGACTTACTATTATAAATTTAATATTAAACTTAACGGCTAACTCATTGAGTTTATTAAGTGTTTTAAAGCGCAATGACCAATCAAGCGCACTAAAAGGCTCATCAAGCATTATAAATTTTTGACCGGCAAGCAAAGTGCGCGCAAATACTACACGCTGGCGCTCGCCACCCGATAAGCTTTGTACATCACGATTTAGTAAATCTTGTAATTCAAGTGTTTTAACAACGTATTGAAGCGTTAAGCTGGTTTGCTTATTTTCGCAGTGTTTTTGTGTAAACGCTAAATTACCTGCCACATCTAAATGAGGAAACAACGGGCACGATTGCAACTGAAGCGTTATACCGCGTTTATCACTTGGCAACTCATGCACTGGCTGATTATTAATATGAACACTTTTTGCAGGCTCTAAACCACTAATACAACGCAGTAATGTTGACTTACCGGAGCCTGAAGGACCGTAAACACCCAATACATTAAACGACTCAAGCTCAAGGTTTATATCTAAATCAAAATTATTGAGTGCTTTAAAAAGGCTTAACTTAATCATGTTATTGCTTAACCCCTACAATGCTTTTATTAAACTTAAATAACAGCACTAAACAGGCAAACGAAATAGCCAGTAAAATAAGTGAAAGCTGATGCGCCGCCGTATAATTTAACGATTCAACATGGTCATAAAGCGCAATAGACACCACCTGTGTTTGCCCCTGAATATTACCGCCAATCATTAATACCAAACCAAATTCACCCAATGTATGCGCAAAGCCTAAAGCAAATGCGCTACCAATACTGGGTTTTAAAAGCGGAATAATTAAATGCACAAAGCGTTTAAATGGGCTTAATCCAAGCGCAATGGCAGCTTCGTTATAGGTTTGATTAATATGCTTAAACCC
>NZ_AUTL01000032.1:0-2029 GCF_000498015.1 Pseudoalteromonas sp. TAE79 | reverse complement strand
GCGGGTTTCAATCCACTGGTCGATATCGCTTTCTAACCAGCCCACGGCACGCGCACCAATACGAATGGAACGGGGGAATTCTCCGTTGGCCATCAAGGCATAAATGGTGCTACGGCCAAAGCCGGTTTTGGCCTTGACCTCTGGCAAGCGCAAAATCCGCTGCTGACGCGCTGGGTGTGCTGAGTTTGTGGGTGATTGTGTAGTTGGGTTCATCGTTTCTATTTTTTCCAAAATAAGCCTCACTGATCTGTTAAGTTCTCTTAGGAGTTTGCCCCGCTATTATTAAAGAGTTAAACGGACGCAGTAGGCAGATAAATGCCCAGATCGTGCAGCTTTCTGAGGGTATAGGTAGCTAGCTGCCCCAGAATTGACATAATGCCCCAAGTCATAAATACCCTGTGGGCAGGGTTAGCGTATTGCTAAGTGGCGTGAATTAAGGCTTTGCCCAGACTGCCCCAGAAGCCCAAAGAATAGCGTACTGCTTTGAAGCGCCCTACTCATACCCCTGTATCGGTGAGTCGTTTGGATTAAGAGTTTATATGTCGAGTGTATCGACATATAAAAAACTTATGTCGAAAAAACAGTAAAAAATCGACATGACCTGTTCAGATCTTGGCTCACTTTACTTCGAGAGATGGCAATTTATTTCTTTACAACTTGAAGATAAAAGTGAAACTATAATTTCACTAAATTAAGATTTAAGAAAATATAGTTTCATTATGGATACTGTCGAGCCAAAATCAAAACGCACTGCGGTCATATTCCCTAGACAAAGGAAGATGTTAAACATCTTGGAAGAAAACTTAACATTGGCGATGAAGAGACGCGGCATTACTCAAGAAATGATGCATAGTAGGACAGGGATTTCTAAGCCAACACTGCGTAAAATATCAAAAGGTGATCCTTCCGTTTCACTTGGTCACTACGTTAAGGTTTTGGCAGTCCTCGGCTTGTTAGACGACCTAACCAAGGTCGCCCGTGATGACGAGCTAGGAAGAAAGCTGCAAGACATCCAATTACTGAATAAAAAATAAGTGCAGCAGTAGCCTATATCCACATGACTAAAACTTGGCCAGCAAGGTCAGCTTCAGAGAAGAAAGATAGCTATTAAGGTGCTGATTTATACTCAACCAGAACCCGTTTACACTTTTATGCGTTTTACCGAACGGGGGAATGCAGAGGTTGGAGGTCTACACAAAGTGACTTTATGGGTAACAATCTGTAGACCTGAATGCGGTATTCAAGCTTTCAACAAATCAAAACTGAACGATATTTTTTGCTAACAACATTTGACCTGTCTATAACTTCATAGTTTATCGTCATTCGTGTTCTGGTCTGTTTGAGCCAGCCGCGCCATTATTAAAAAGAACGGAAAGGACGTTTTATCTGTGTATCGCATTTCTGAGTTAGCTGAAAAAGTCGGGCTGTCACGGTCAACCTTGCTCTACTACGAGAAGCTAGGTTTGTTGCAGGGTGTTCGCCAAACCAACGGCTATCGACTGTATTCAGATAAAGATGTTCAGCAGTTGCGCTTGTTGCAACAACTGCAAGTGGGCGGTTTAACACTTAAGGAATGTAAATCCTTTTTGGACAGCAAGGTGCAGCGCTCTGTACTTGAAAAACGCTTGCAGCAGCTGGACGAAGACATCGCTAAAAAGCAACAAGCTCGCGCGTTACTTGCCGCCATGCTTGGTGAAGGTTCGCTGCGTCTTTGGCACCAACAGACCGATAAATTAGCACCAGATGCCCATCTGGAGTGGTTAAAGCAGCAAGGCTTTAATGAACAACAAGCCCTGCATTTGAAATGGTTATCAAAAGATATGAACAAACACGATCAATACATGGCCGATTTTATGACGGTATTCCAACGCTTAGAACGCTGGGGGCCGAGTTCTGATGCCGATACACTAAAAGCATTGTCCACACTGCCAACAATACCTACCAAGATCATTGATATTGGCTGCGGCAAAGGCTTTTCAACCCGGTTATTGGCAAAGCACACCCAAGCCGAGATTGTGGCAGTGGATAA
>NZ_AUTL01000031.1:0-1209 GCF_000498015.1 Pseudoalteromonas sp. TAE79 | reverse complement strand
GGGTATTATTTCGTTTGCAGGTTACGATGGCAGCGTTTACTTAATGGGGTGGACTGGTGGTTATGTACTATTAGCCATGTGTTTAGCGCCTTACTTACGTAAATTCGGCAAGTTTACCGTGCCTGACTTTATTGGCGACCGTTACTATTCACGCACCGCGCGTTTAGTGGC
This sequence comes from Pseudoalteromonas sp. TAE79, assembly GCF_000498015.1. Classification (NCBI taxonomy): domain Bacteria; kingdom Pseudomonadati; phylum Pseudomonadota; class Gammaproteobacteria; order Alteromonadales; family Pseudoalteromonadaceae; genus Pseudoalteromonas; species Pseudoalteromonas sp. TAE79. The sequence goes on along the minus strand of NZ_AUTL01000031.1, from coordinate 1,038 downwards.
AATTGTATGTGCCATATTCATTTGTTTTACTTACATTGCAGGGCAAATGCGTGGTGTAGGCGTGGTATTTTCACGCTTTTTAGAAGTAGAAATTGAAACCGGTGTTTACATTGGTATGGTGATTGTATTTTTCTACGCCGTACTTGGCGGTATGAAAGGCATTACCTACACGCAAGTAGCGCAGTACTGTGTACTTGTATTTGCATACCTTGTACCAGCCATTTTTATCTCGATGATGATGACGGGTCACTTCTTCCCACAAACAGGTTTTGGTGCCACATTAATTGGCAGCGATGGCGTGTACGTACTTGATAAACTGGACGGTCTAAGCGCTGAGCTTGGTTTTGCACAGTACACCGAAGGCTCTAAGAGCATGATTGACGTGTTCGCTATTACTGGTGCATTAATGGTAGGTACTGCTGGTTTACCACATGTAATTGTTCGCTTTTTCACTGTACCTCGCGTAAAAGACACGCGTATTTCTGCAGCATGGACTCTTGTGTTCATCGCGATTGTTTATACCACAGCACCAGCGGTTGCCTCGTTTGCTCGTGTAAACATGATTGATACCATAAACGGTAAAGATGGCAGTGGTACAGAGTATGCAGAAGCACCAGGGTGGATTAAAAACTGGGAACGCACAGGTTTAATTACATTTGATGATAAAAACGGCGATGGCAAAATGTTCTACACGGCGGGTAAAATCACCGATCCGAACAGTGCTAACGAAGTAAACGTAGACCGCGACATTATGGTATTAGCTAATCCAGAGATTGCTAACTTACCAGCGTGGGTAATCGCACTTGTAGCTGCGGGTGGTATTGCCGCTGCACTGTCTACAACAGCAGGTTTACTACTGGTTATTTCAACCTCTGTTTCGCACGATTTACTCAAGCGAACTCTCAAGCCCGATATTACCGACAAGCAAGAGTTACTTGCAGCGAGGTTGGCAGCCATGGTCGCTATTGTTATCTCCGCGTACTTTGGTATTAACCCGCCTGGATTTGTGGCATCGGTAGTGGCATTTGCATTCGGCTT
>NZ_AUTL01000030.1:0-12221 GCF_000498015.1 Pseudoalteromonas sp. TAE79 | reverse complement strand
GAGCCGTTACTTACTAGCTAACCTAAATGGTTTTGATCCAAAAACAGATCAAGTGGCTATTGATGACATGGTTGAGCTTGATAAGTGGATTGTTGGTCGTGCTGCTCAGTTGCAAGACGAAATTTTAGCCGCATACGATAGCTACCAAATGCTATTAGTAACGCAAAAGCTAATGAACTTCTGTACAGGTGAGCTTGGTTCGTTCTACCTTGATGTTATTAAAGATCGTCAATACACAGCTAAGAGTGACAGTCATGCACGTCGTTCTTGTCAAACAGCGCTTTATCATATTGCAGAAGCTATGACGCGTTGGATGGCGCCTATTATGAGCTTTACCGCACAAGAAATTTGGGAAGCTTTACCAGGTGAGCGTAGTGACTACGTATTTACATCTGTTTGGTACGATGGCTTACAAGCGCCAACAAATAGCCAATTTAGTAACGATGACTGGTTAGAAATTCTAACAGTACGCGACGAAGTAAACCGTTTATTAGAAGCTGCACGTAAAGAAGAAGTCATTGGTGCAACGCTTCAAGCAACGGTTAATTTATTCACGGGTAAAGAGCTTGCCGCTAAATTAAATGCGCTTGGTGATGAACTTCGTTTTGTATTATTAACATCGGCCGTAAATGTTTCTGAAGTTGATAGCCAGCCAGCTGATACACAAGCTACCGAAATTGAAGGTTTATTCATTAGTGTTGCTGCAACAGATGCTGCTAAATGTGAGCGTTGTTGGCATTACAGTGAAGATGTAGGTGTTAACCCTGCTCATCCTGAAATTTGTGGTCGTTGTGTAAGTAATGTTGACGGCGAAGGCGAAAAGCGTCAATTCGCTTAGGAGTTATTCTTAGTGAGCAAACTAGCCCAAAAAAGTGGTTTAGTGTGGCTTTGGTTGAGTCTATTACTACTAGTAATAGACTTTGCCAGTAAAACACTTGTTGTAGGGACTATGGCTTATCAAGAGTCGATAAACTTACTCCCTGTTTTTAGTATTACTTATGTGCATAACTATGGTGCTGCTTATAGCTTTTTAAGTGAAGCGGGTGGTTGGCAGCGTTGGTTTTTAAGTGCGATTGCCATTGCTATTAGTGCTTTGCTTGTGTGGTGGCTAAAACGCTTACCTGCAACAAACAAAGTACTATGCGGTGCTTATGCACTGGTACTTGCAGGCGCTATTGGTAATTTATACGATCGTATTGCGTATGGTTATGTAATCGACTTTATTCACGTATTTTATAAAGACTCACATTTTCCTGTATTTAATATTGCTGATTGCGCTATTTGTATTGGCGCAGCATTATTGTTATTTGATGCCTTTACCGGCGAGAGTCCGAAGGAGCATAAAGCATGAGCCAAGCTGTAATTGGTGAAAACTCGCAAGTTATTTTCCATTTTTCTATTAAATTAGAAGATGGCTCTGCCGCCGATTCTACCAAGGTGCACAACAAACCTGCTAAATTAACAATGGGCGATGGCAGTTTAACGGCAAACTTCGAAAAGTGTTTATTAGGTTTAACTGCAGGCGAAAGTAAAACGTTTGAATTAGAACCTGAAGATGCATTTGGTCAGCCAAATCCAGATAATATTTACTACGTTGACCGTAGTAAATTTGGCCCAGAAACACCAGCTAAGGTAGGTGCAATTATTGCGTTTACTCAACCAGACGGTACTGAGCTTCCTGGATTAGTTCGCGAAGTGCAAGGTGAGTCGGTAACGATTGATTTTAATCACCCTTTATCTGGCCAACGTTTAACGTTTGAAGTTGATATTATTGAGGTGGAAGGTTAATGGAAATATTACTAGCTAATCCACGCGGCTTTTGCGCTGGTGTTGACCGTGCTATTAGTATTGTTGAGCGCGCCCTAGATATTTTTGAAAAGCCAATTTATGTTCGCCACGAAGTAGTACATAACCGCTATGTGGTTGATGGATTAAAAAGTCGTGGTGCGGTTTTTGTTGAAGAGCTTGATCAAGTACCTGACGACAGCATTGTTATTTTTAGCGCACATGGCGTATCGCAAGCTGTTCGTTCTGAGGCAAAACGTCGTGATTTAAAAGTATTTGATGCAACGTGTCCGCTTGTAACTAAAGTACATATGGAAGTTACACGTGCGAGTCGTAAAGGTATTGAGTGTATTTTAATTGGTCATCATGGTCACCCTGAAGTAGAGGGAACAATGGGACAATATGATAACTCAGACGGTGGTATTTATCTTGTTGAAACCGTTGATGATGTTGTTGCGCTTAATGTAAAAAATGCTGAAAATCTTTTTTACTGTAGTCAAACGACTTTATCAGTTGATGATACTGCTGATGTTATTGATGCACTACGCAATAAGTTTCCATCAATTGATGGACCTCGCAAAGATGATATTTGTTATGCAACGCAAAATCGTCAGGACGCTGTTCGTGACCTAGCTGATAAAGTTGATGTGCTATTAGTTGTAGGGGCTAAAAACAGCTCTAACTCTAATCGCCTACGTGAACTTGCAGATAAAATGGGCACTGTAGCTTATTTAATTGATGACGCAACTGATGTGCAAGAGCAGTGGGTTTCAGGTTCTAAATCAGTAGGTGTAACTGCGGGAGCATCTGCGCCAGAAGTACTTGTACAACAAGTAATAAGCCGATTAAAAGAGCTAGGTGGTACACAGGTTGTTGAGAACCCTGGCGAAGCAGAAAATATAGTATTTGCTGTTCCTGTAGAGCTACGTTAATTTAAATATATTAAACATTTAGATTAAAGGAGAGTCGTTATGAGCAAGTCACTTAAAAATGATGGTTTGCTTTTTTCTGCTCTTTTTAATGAACGAGGCGTATTAGCCACGCTTATTGTTTCTCAAGTTATTGCTATTGTTTTAGCTTTTGCACCCAATGTAGAAGATGATATTTGGCTTCGCCTTGGAATAATAAGCTTATTTTTACACTTAATAGTGTTAGTCAGTACCTCTTCTTTATACTTCTGTAGGTTTTTTTTACAAAAACGTACTCAAACTTTTCAGTTAAGTTTGTTTTTTGTCTTTTTTTTATTATCTACATGCATTTTTAGTATTTTATTCTCTCATTTTGCTTTTGATATAGATGATACAAATAGCCTAATTTATTTCATACTTCGTAATTGTATTATAGTGGCTTTACTGACTGCTTTATTCGTCCAGTTTTTATTAATTTATTTTGAAAAAGAGCAGCAAACTAAAGCGCTTGCCCGCGCAGAGCTTGATGCATTACAAGCACGTATTCGCCCACACTTTTTATATAACAGTTTAAATACCGCTGCAGAGCTTACCCATCATGATGCAACCGCAGCTGAGCAGGCTATTTTAGCCTTAGCTGCTTTATCGCAAGCGGCAATGCGCTCAGGGCAAAGCGTGCCATTAGAGGACGAAATAACCCTTAGCAAGCAATATGTTGCACTAGAAGCATGGCGTTTTGGTAACCGCTTAAAGCTTGATTGGCAAATACCCAATGAGCTTCCCGCATTGAGCATTCCTTGTTTAACCCTGCAGCCATTAATTGAAAATGCAGTATGCCACGGTGTTGAAACAAGTGAGCATGGTGCAGAAATAAAAGTAGAGCTACATATAACTACCGGCTATATAACCATGATTGTTTCTAACCCTATAACAATTTCTAATGCTCAAACTAGGCCTAATAACGGCATGGCGCTTGAAAATATTCGCCAGCGATTAAATATTTATTATAAAAATAAAGCGCAGCTAACAATTACTAATAAAAATGATGTGTTTAGGGTCAAGGTCGTTATTCCTAAGCTAATTGAGGGCAGTGTATGAACGTACTCATTGTTGATGACGAACCTCTTGCGAGATCGCGCTTAATTCGTTTGTTGGCACATGATAAAAGCATAGTTGTACAAGGCGAGGCAAGTAATGGTAATGAAGCCCTAGTACTGGCTAAAAAGCAAACGCCGGATTTGATTTTTTTAGATGTTGATATGCCTGGTATGAATGGTTTACAAGTTGCTAATGAGCTCAATAGTTTAACTCTACCTCCTGCTATTGTTTTTATAACTGCTCACCCTGAGCATGCCTTCGATGCTTTACAATTAAGCGCTGCAGGTTATTTAGTTAAACCTATTTCAGAGCAATCATTGCAAAAGGTGCTTAAGCAAGTCGGGCGCTTAAATAAAGTACATATTCAAAAACAACAAAATGTAAAAATCTCTTATCAGCTAGCTGGTACTCTACGCAGTGTTGATATAAATGATGTTTTGTATTTTAGTGCCGAAGAAAAGTATACCAAAATGATATTCTGTGGTGGAGAAGCTTTACTTGAACAAAGTCTAAAACAATTAGAGTTACAATTTCCTACACATATTTTGCGAATTCATCGCAATACATTGGTTAATAAACAAAAAGTAATTGCTTTGCATTCAAAAGCGAATGGCAATCATATGATTGAGCTACAAGGGTGCAGTGAGTTATTGCCAGTGAGCCGCCGTGAGCTTAAATTAGTAAAAAATTCGCTTTAGGCTTACCTTGCAATTAACCTCCCCCTGATTTAAATACATTTGAGTCTTAATTATCAACGGTGTTATTGAATAAACAGGTTTAATTAACCGTTTATCAACAAATATAACCGCTTGTCTTAGTCCTCATTGATTCCTCAAATAAATAACATAAACTTAAAATCAGATAATTTTTATTTGGTTTTATTATGCAATCACCTCACGTAAAAGTGCAAAGAGGCTTCACTCTGATTGAAGTGCTAATTGCATTTATTATTCTTAGTTTTGGCCTTTTAGGCGCAGTTGCTTTGCAAGCAAAAGCAAAGCAAGCAAGCTTTGATTCTATGCAGCGTGCTGCTGCAGTTGCTCTGGGAAATGACATTATTCAACGTATTCGTGCTAATGACACACCTCAGTTAGTAGCACATTATAAGAAAAACTTTACGAGTAAAACTCCCATAAGCTCATCAACAACATGCTTTGGTGGCTCATGCAGTGCTGAGCAAATTGCTTTACTTGATCTTGAACAGTGGAAACGTGCAATACAGGCCAGAAATAATACTGGCTCGTTAGATGATGCAAGTGTGTGTATAAACCCGGTTGCCGTGGCTGGTTCTGGTGGTAAGGCTTTTAATATCGAAGTTATCGTGTCTTGGCAAGGGCGGCAAGAATTTACAGCAAATGCAGCTACGGGAGCTGTAGATTGCGGCACCGCTGATAAAAAACGCCGGGTCGTTGTTTTAACCAGTTATATATATGTGAGGAGCTAACATGAAGCAAAATGGGTTTACTCTTGTAGAAGTTATGATTTCACTATTTATTGGTGGTTTAATTCTTGGTGGCGTTATGTTTACTTTTATTAGTATGAAAGTAACCACAAAAGACACTATGACTATCGGTGAACTCCAGGAGTCAGGACGTTTAGCTATAAATATTATGCAACGCGATATCGAGCAAGTTGGCTTTTGGGGAACTTATTATGATGACTCGTTCACAGCAGTAAATACAACCGTTTCTGCAACGACGATTACAGGTGATTGTTCAGATGGAACTAATAACGGCAGCTTTCCAGATTTAACCAGTAGTAGTAATTTTCGTACTATTTATGCAAAAACTACTACGAGTAAAGATAACCTAAATTGCATAAACGATGGCATTATTCCTGCTGATAATAAAGAGACCGATATTCTTCAGCTCAAGTTTTTACAAGGTGATCCTCAATATGATGCTGTTGCAGGTACTAATACTACTAGCGATAAAATAAATTACTTTATCGCAGAACAAGAACAAGCAAGTTTTGTAACCGGTAAACATACCCCAACAAATATTAATGCAACTATTTGGCCATATAGTCATCATGTTTATTATATTAAAGAAGAAAAATATTTAGTAAACAATAAAGAAATAAAAGTCCCCGCATTAAGACGAAAACGATTAGTAAATGGAAAAATGACCTCTGAAACGATAATGGAAGGTGTTGAAAACATGCGTTTTGTATTTGGCTTAGACACTACCAATGATAGCCGAGTAGATACTTACCGCAGCATTAAAGACATGAACCCTACTGATTGGGAAAATCGAAAAGGTATTTTAACAGTACAGCTATTTTTATTGATTAGAGCGTTGCAACCCGATCCTGGAGTTAAAATTAAAAATCAAACATATATACTGGGTGAAGGTAGCGATAAACGAGAGCTAACATTTACCGATAACTACAGGCGTACGGTATTTACTACCACTATTCGCTTAAGTAATGTTGGAGGGAACTTATGGAAAATTTAAAGTTATTACCCAGTAAGCAACAAGGTGTGGTACTTATAACAGCATTAATTATGGTGATAGCTGTTACCGGCATTGCAGTTACCCTAATGAGTAGTAGTACGATTGATATTAAAATAACGAATGCTGCTCAGGAAAGAGAAGTAGCTGAGAATGAGTTAATTGGTCAAGTGCAAAAAGTAATTGCAATAGAGGCAAAAAAAGGGAAGAACAGCAATTTTTTTCTCACTAAGAGTGAAACTGTTACTCTTGGAAAGGATGAAAATGGTAACGAATTAGAAAAAAAAGAAAAAGACATATCATTGCTTGGCAGTGAAATGAAAAGCACTATGATTAATTTAAATACGGGAACTTTAGAATTAAATTGTCCTCGCAGTTACAGCTACACAGCTGGCGTTTCTTGTAATATGGTGCAAGTATCTACCACGATTAAGTATGGATCTAAGAGCAAGCATCAGTTAACTATTGTTACAGGTGTGTCACAAGAAATGGCTAATGTAGGGAAGGGGATTTAATATGAAACTTATGTTTAGGAATATATTTACTTTACTATTTTTTACTTTTAGTTCACTAGTTGTTGCTGATGATATTGAGGTTTACGTAAATAAAGATGTAAAATTCGATGAAAAACCAAGAGTTCTTTTTATTTTTGATACGTCAGGAAGTATGGACGAGGAAGTTACATCAGCAGGCACAAGAGAGCGATGTTATATAAAGGGAAGAGAAAGCTACTTCTTAGGGCTTTTATGGCGTGATGTATATGTGGAACTAGGGCAGTGCTATGAAAGTAAAAGCAGCTATAGTGAATATAATCAACAATGTTACATAAACATTGGAGGTAGTTACAACCCCAATTATCAACCAAGTTGTGTTGATGAAGTTGAAGGTGGGACAAGGCTTGAGGTTGCAAAAAGAGCTGTAAAAGGTTTAATAAATGACAACAGTGATATTGACTTTGGTTTAATGCGTTTTAATTATAACGCAGGTAATGAACCCGGTGGCGGCTATGTGCTTGCTAGAATAGGTGCAAATGAAAATACACTGATTAATAAAATCAATGAGCTACCTGCATATGGTTCAACTCCATTAACAGAAACTTTGTGGGAGGCATATTTATACATCACAGGACAAAATCTTAAGTTTGCGAGGAGGGTTAACGGCAGAGATAAAAGCATTGATGAAAATAGCAAGTACATATCACCTTTTAAACAAGATCAAGGAACTCCACTGCGCTGTGATAACTCTATTAATATTATTCTTATAACAGACGGTGAACCTCAAAATGATGATGAAGCTGATGGAAGTATAAATAAAGAATATAAAGATATATTTGGAGCTAATTCGAGTTCATTTGGGAGCTATAAAAGCTATTTAGTAGCGTTAGCCAAAATTTTATATGGTACAGAGACTATATCTGTTGATTTATATCCTCAGACCTCTGAGGTGATTGATACGGGTAGGCTTTTTACTATAGGTTTTGGTGATGGAATGGGTGAAAATGCGCTCAAACTTTTAGAAGAAGCAGCTAAGGTTGGTGGTGGGGATTATTTTGAAGCTAAATCAGCAGCAGCCCTTTCTTCTGCACTTAAAAATACAATTTCACAAATTAGAGAAGAAAATAGTACTTTCATTTCTCCATCAGTGGCTAGTAATAACGTAGATCAAACTCGAAGTCGAGATGCAATCTATTTTGCTATGTTTTATCCAGATAAAAGTACACGTTGGCGAGGTAATTTAAAAAAATTAAAAGTATCAGACGGAAAAATTATTGATTCATCGTTAAAGTTAGCACTCAATGAAGATGGATTAATTAGTAAGGATGCAAAAACCTTTTGGTCTGTTAATAATTCTGCAGATGGTAATTCGGTAAAAAATGGTGGCGTTAATGCAATGCTGGCAACTATAAAGGATAAAGATCGTAAAGTGCTAACGGATATCGGCTTTTTTAAGGCCGACAGTATTATTGATGCTATGGGTGAAAGCCAGGCAGCTAGTGCTTTCTTAATTGATAAGTCTGAGCTTGAAAATACGATTAATTGGGCGCGTGGGGTTGATGTTGATAATAAGAATCCTGAAAGCGAGCAGCGTAATGATATCTTTGGTGATCCCTTACACTCTAGGCCTGTAGCAATAGATTATGGTAATAATGATATACGTATACTGATTGGTACTAATGCTGGCTTTTTACATATGTTTAAAGATGACGATGTAAATAATGAAGTTAAAGAAAGTTGGGCGTTTATACCGTCTGTACTTTTTAAAATAATTAAACCATTAAGAAAAGCAGAATCTGGTAAGCAATATGGCATGGATGGGCCTATTAGCGTGTATTCCAAAAATGAAAGTCTCAATAGTGATAACGTTAACGATGGTATTGTAAATGTATCCAAAGGAGATAAAGTTTTAGCATTTGTTGGAATGCGTCGTGGAGGAAAAAATTATTATGCTTTTGATATAACCGCTCCTGATAATCCAAAGTTAAAATGGACTATAAAGGGAGGTGAAGGAGACTTCACAAAACTGGGTCAAACTTGGTCAAAGCCGCAAGTGGCATTTATAAAAGCTTTTGGTGATAAACCAGTACTGGTTTTTGGTGGTGGTTATGACACAAATAAAGATACTAGCTCAGAGGCTGACTCTGTAGGTAATAATATTTATATTGTTGACGCAAATACAGGTACTAAGCTTTGGTCATTACTAGATAATAATAATTTTAAAGGAAAACATAGTATTGCTGCAGATATAACTCTACTAGATTCTGATTATGATGGTTATATCGACAGAATATATGCTGCAGATACAGGAGGTGATATCTGGCGTATAGATATGCCGGGCGATAAGAAAGGAGCTTTTAATCACCATAAATTAGCTCAATTAGGTATTGGAGCAGATAGACGCTTTTTTTATAAACCAGTGATTGCACGAACGCTGTTTAGTAAAGTAACAATAATTGGAGAGGTTATAACTAGACTAGACTCTCCATATGATGCAGTTGTCATCGGTAGTGGTAAAAGAACGAATCCGAATGATGCAAAAACTGCAGATCAATTATTTATGATAAGAGATGAAAATACAGTTACAAAATCATTTACAGGTAAAGAACCTACACCAATCATGCCACATGATTTAATGGTTATGAACGATGACCCATTTGAGAAAACATTAAATAGCAAAAATGGAAAAAGTGATATAGGAGGGTTCGTTAAATTAGAAGCTGCTTTGGCTTTAAAAAAAGGTTGGCGATACGAACTAACTACGGGTGAAAAGTCATTAGCAGCTGCTACAGTTGTGGGTGGGGTTGCTTACTTTACCTCATTTACACCCGCTTCAGACTCCTCTACAAAAAACCAGTGCTCACTTAGTGGTGGTGGTGGTTCACTCTATGCTTTTCATCTTCATTATGGAACTAAGGTATATGATAAACTTAAGTTTGATACAAGTAATGAAGTACCTGATACTCCACAATTATACTTTGGTTCATCGTGCGCAGATAGTGATGGTAATGGAGTGTGTGATGATAACCCTGAAGAGGAAGTGAAAAGTCAGTTTTATTTAATTGGCCCGGGTATTAAAGGTAAGGATGCAGAAAACCCGCTGCAACCACTTGAAATAACAGGGCCAGGATTAAAAGTTGCTAACGGAAAAATACAACTCGTAAAAGATAAGGCGTTAGGTTTTGGTTTTAAAACCCAGCAAACTTACATTTATAAGCGCGAAGAAAATGACGAAATTATACCTGATGAAGAAGACTAAGGGACTTTAAATGAATCAAAAACAACATGGATTTACCTTAATTGAGCTGATGATAGCAGTTGCTATCGTCGGCATACTCGCAGCAATTGCGATGCCTAATTATACAGAATATGTAAAGCGTGCTTCGCGCGCTGAAGCGTCTGCAGCATTGTTAGATGCCGCAAACAAGGAAGAGCAGTATTTTGTTGATAATAGGGAATATACAGAGAAATTTACTGATTTAGGGTTGCAAGACAAAACCGAGAATAAACATTTTGAATTAACGATTAAAGTGACCGATAAAAATGCTTTTACAATCACTGCTAAACCCGTGGCAGGGCCGGTAAAAGGAGATGGTGATTGCACCGAGCTATCTATAACTGATATAGGTACTAAAGGCGCGCAAGGTGCAAAAACAAACGAAGGAAAGGATATTGACTATTGTTGGGGAAGATAATTAGAGTTACCTTTCCTGGCATTTATCAGTCGATTTAATACGTATTCTGCCAGTTTGACTTACAGATAAAGCCAATCCTTCCAGATTGGCTTTATCGCTATTAGGGCAATATATAAAAGTCCCATTTTGAAAACCATTTAAAGAGCCATCTGGACGAAATGTAATGGCGCTACGGGGGTACTCTAAAGTATCGGCCTCATTAACATCCTCGAAAGTGCTTAAGAGTAGTTCATCATCATCTAGAGTCGTTGATTTATCTTTGTCGATAAAGAGTGACATTTGACCATCCCATTCGTCTTTTGTGCATTGGCTGCCTTTTAGTGCACAAAGCGTGACGTAAGTAGTATTTTCAATGGCATATAAACGGCCATAATTTATATTTCGGTGTAGCAGATTCACATGGTTATCTAAGCGGTTTTTAGCTAAAAAATCTGGGTAAAACCACATAGATAATTGGCTGATAATACTGACAACAGCCATAGATACCATTAATTCGAGAAGTGTTACTCCCTTACTTTTTGATATTGATAATCTCATCCTTGAAGACCTGAGTTAATAAATGATTAACTCAGTCTAGTAAATGATACAAATATGGCAAGATATAATTGTACGTTTTTTAATCACACTTTTCAGTGGTGTCACCAAGGTAAAAAGCAGTACCAGATACTGATACATTCAGCGCTTTATTGTTTTCGTTGTCATTATTGGGGCAGTATACAAAGCCCGTAAAGCTACCTGAGCCAGCTAAACTTGTCGTAATACGACCGCTCGTATTAAACCGAAGGCTATTATTACCAGAGAATTTTATTCTATCGCTAGACGGAGTTTCTGACATTACACGTAATAGACTATCGTTTGCGCTTTTATAACTTCCGTCATTATCAGTATCTATAAATAAAATAACGGTATTAGTTGATGCCCATTCACTTTGGCATGTGAGACTTGAGCTACTACTTGTAACTGTATTGGGAGCAGGGCATACAATGACTATTTCATCTGTACTTGCAGCTTGAGCACGGGCGTAGCTAATATTTCTTTTTAATTCCAACAAAAAATTCTCAGCTCTATTTTCTTCTAGCATATCGCTGCTATTCCAAATCGCAATTGATGCAATAATGCCAACGATAGCTACGGTTACCATGAGTTCTAAAAGGGTGAACCCGTTTTGTTTGTTTTTCATATTAATCTCATTTACTGCTAGTCATTTAAGTATAGCTATTTTTATATAATAAATTATACCACGATCGGTTGTTTTATCACCGTAATTCAATTGCTTTGTTTGCTATGAACACTATGATTGTCTAAAATCGAGACAACTGAAGCTTTCAAAAGTAATTAATATGAAAAAAATAGAAGCAATTATTAAACCTTTTAAGTTAGATGATGTGCGTGAAGCGTTGTCTGATGTGGGTATTACGGGGATGACGGTAAGCGAAGTTAAAGGCTTTGGGCGTCAAAAAGGTCACACTGAGCTATATCGTGGCGCAGAGTATATGGTCGATTTTTTACCTAAAGTAAAACTTGATATTGTATTGACTGATGAAGATGTAGACCGTGCAATTGAAGTTATTATAAAAACGGCGCAAACAGGAAAAATCGGTGATGGTAAAATATTTGTCACAGATGTTGAGCGTGTAATACGTATTCGTACTGCAGAGGAAGATGAAGAAGCGATTTAAGCTTGTTTTTCTATGTAGTAAAAAGGCGCTATTTTAGCTGTCTCTTATACACAAATCCCTGCTAAGAAATTAGCGGGGATTTTTTTGAACTAAATCTCAATGTCATGAT
>NZ_AUTL01000029.1:0-8744 GCF_000498015.1 Pseudoalteromonas sp. TAE79 | reverse complement strand
TTGTGTGTGAAGATGTTGTCAGTGTGAAAGGCAACTCAAGTTCGGTGGTGACTGCATTTGAGTTGTTTTTATTTCCCTACAATCGCCACGTAATGTAAACCAAGAATCTTTATATTGTGTGTGAAGATGTTGTCAGTGTGAAAGGCAACTCAAGTTCGGTGGTGACTGCATTTGAGTTGTTTTATTTCCCTACAATGCCACGTAATGTAAACCAAGAATCTTTATATTGTGTGTGAAGATGTTGTCAGTGTGAAAGGCGGCTCAAGTTCGGTGGTGACTGAATTTGGGCTGTTTTTATTTGTGCGACACAATTATTACCCCCTCCTAAAAACCTATAATCCTATTAAATACTTCTCTTTAAATCGTTTTTTATTTGAACTAACCGAATGTTTTTTATCGTGTTATTTTTTATTAACAAAATAGCTTCGAAAGCTTAACTCAAATTAATTGATTTTTAGTTGAACAGAAAATTCTCTTTGTTATACTCAAGTTCGAACTTTCAGTAAGTTTTGAAAGTTTGGTTGATACGGATCAATTTTCGCTAGGTAAATATGTGCTAGCTGGATTTGATTGTATTTAGCATCTGGTTTTAGGGCTTACAACAGCAATGTTTTTTAAATTTTTCCATTGCGAACTGTATTACTCTAATTTTGTTATAGTCATTTTAGTAGGTTAATGTCTTTGAACACACTTTCTTTGTATCATACAACTACGGAACTTGCCTCTGGCGAGCCGCAGACGTGTGAACGCTTGAATAAAGCAGGCAAGGGCGTGTGTGTAGCTATAACTTTATTAGTGTTTAATACTGTAATGTTGCTAAGCGGTGCATTAGAGGATGCCTTCAAGCTTGAAGCGCTATTAAGTGATGGGTTTATTGTAGAGCCACTGTTACTTAATCTTGCGCAATTTTTAGCTCATCCGATCATATCAAGTCAGTTACTTATTGGCCTTTGTTGGTTATTGTTCCATATTTGTCCAGCGCGTCGTGCTGGCATAATCCTCCGTAAAGCAGCCTTTGCTTTTAGCGAGGCTAAAGTTCTTCAGCCTGTGATCTCTTCACACGGTTGTCGTGCTCCACCTAGCTTTACAGGTTGCCTGTAACGCTGCATCTTGTTGCTGGTTTTAATTATTTGTTCTTGCTGTAAATAATTAAGGTTAGCTAAAACAAAGTAGCTCCGTGTTTTTTAAACACATTTCAGCCAACCACCACTCACCCAAGTTAACTTTTATTACGTTATATAAATGCGTTTAGAAAGCTGGGTTTGTTGCTAGGTCATTAATGGCATGAGCTTTAGGTTTTGAATAGCCCCCTTATTTTTATAATTTAATTCTAGTTAACTTGGGTTTTTATTGAAAAATCGTTGCTTTGGTTTTTATTTTAAGCAGCAAATTGAAACTCTAGGTTTGTAGGATACTCCCTTGTTAATTCGTAACCTTTGTAATATTGCTTTAGCTAGTACAGTGCTGGCGTTGTCAGGCTGTAAAGGCGGGATACTCGATCCAAAAGGGCAGATAGGCATTGATGAGAAAAATTTAATCATCATCGCAACTGTGCTTATGTTGCTTGTAGTCGTTCCCGTTATTGTGATGACTTTGTATTTCGCTTGGAAATATAGAGACACTCAAAACCAAGAAATTTATGCTCCAAAATGGGCTCATTCAAATAAAATTGAAGCCGTTGTTTGGGCTGTTCCTATTGTTATTGTAATCATTTTAGGTGTTATTACCTGGCAGTCTACCCAAGAGCTAGACCCTTACAAACCAATTGAAGGTAAAGGTAAGCATCTTACTGTTGAAGTGGTTTCATTAAACTGGAAGTGGCTGTTTATATATCCTGAGCAAGGTATTGCTACGGTTAATGAATTAGTGTTCCCAGCAAATGTACCTGTTGAATATAAAATCACTTCAGAGAGCACAATGAACTCCTTTTTTATTCCGCAATTGGGTAGTCAAATATACTCAATGGCTGGGATGGAAACCAAGCTTCACTTAATTGCAAATGAGCCAGGTACGTTTAAAGGCTTTTCTGCAAATTACAGCGGCGCAGGTTTTACTGGCATGAAATTTAATGCCATTGCTACACCTACCCAAGCTGGTTTTGATAAGTGGGTGAGTGATGTGAAAGCGAATTCAAGCGCTAACAACCTGACTCATGCAAATTATGTTGAGCTTGCAAAAGCAAGTGAAAATAACCCTGTAGCCTATTACGGAAAAGTTGATGACGGCTTATTTCATACCATTGTTATGAAGTATATGCAGGCGCATGGCGATATGAACAAAAAACACCATGCAATGGGCGAACATGGGCAAATGAGTAAAAAGCATCATGAAATGAGTGAGCACTCAATGCCTTCATCTCACAGCCAAGGCGAGGAATAATAATGTCGTTATTAGGTAATCTTTCACTCGACGCAATTCCGTTTCATGAGCCAATTCTTGTGTTCACGATGTCGGTTATTGCGATAGCTGGGCTTATTATTGCCGGGCTTATTACAAAGTATAAAAAATGGGGCGTGCTTTGGCGCGACTGGATCACGTCTGTTGATCACAAACGCTTAGGCGTAATGTATATTCTTTTAGCACTAATAATGCTGTTTCGTGGTTTTTCTGATGCAATAATGATGCGTGCACAGTTGGCACTTGCTACCAGTGGTGCGCCAGGTTATTTACCACCAGAACACTACGACCAAATATTTACTGCCCACGGCGTAATCATGATCATATTTATGGCAATGCCATTTATGATTGGTCTAATGAACATCGTATTGCCACTTCAAATTGGTGCTCGCGATGTTGCTTTTCCATTTTTAAATAATTTAAGTTTTTGGTTTACAGCCAGTGGTGCAATTTTAATTAACTTATCACTTGTGTTTGGTGAGTTTGCAAAAACAGGTTGGGTGGCATATCCGCCGCTTTCGGAGCTGACCTTTAGCCCTGGGGTGGGGGTCGATTATTATATTTGGGCCCTGCAAATATCCGGGCTCGGTACACTGCTAACAGCCGTAAACTTTTTAGCAACCGTGTTTAAAATGCGTGCACCAGGTATGACCCTAATGAAAATGCCAATTTTCACATGGGCATGTACATGGGCAAACATCTTAATTGCAGCATCATTCCCAATTTTAACTGCTGTACTTGCAATGCTAACACTTGACCGTTATCTCGACTTCCACTTCTTTACCAATGAATTGGGCGGTAACGCCATGATGTACATCAACCTGTTTTGGGCATGGGGTCATCCTGAGGTATACATATTAGTATTACCAGCGTTTGGTATTTTTTCTGAAATTATTTCGACCTTTGCCGGTAAACGTTTGTTTGGTTACAAATCGATGGTTTATGCCAGCGGTGCAATCTCAATTTTAGGCTTTATTGTTTGGTTACATCACTTCTTTACTATGGGCTCAAGTGCTAACGTTAACGCGTTCTTTGGGGTAATGACCATGGTTATTGCCGTACCAACTGGGGTTAAGTTGTTTAACTGGTTATTTACTATTTACCGAGGTCGTTTACGTATTAGTGTACCGGTACTTTGGACTCTTGGCTTTATGGTTACCTTTACCGTAGGCGGTATGACCGGTGTATTACTTGCCATTCCTGGCGCCGATTATGTACTGCATAACAGCTTATTCTTAATTGCACATTTCCATAACACAATTATTGGTGGTGCTGTGTTTGGTTACCTGGCCGGTTTTGTATTTTGGTTCCCTAAAGCAATGGGCTTTAAACTTAATGAAAAATGGGGCAAAGCATCATTTTGGTGTTGGATTATTGGTTTCTTCGTAGCATTTATGCCGCTGTACGTACTTGGTTTCTTAGGTATGACACGTCGCTTAAACCACACTAACAACCCAGATTGGAACATGTGGTTATACATTGCCGCAGGCGGTGCTGTGATTATTATGTTTGGTATTATCAGCCAAGTAATTCAATTATATGTGAGCTTTAGAGACCGTGAAGCGCTTGACGATACAACAGGCGATCCGTGGAACGGCCACACACTTGAGTGGGCTACAAGTTCACCTCCGCAAATTTATAACTTTGCAACAATTCCACATATTGATGATATTGATGCATGGACCGATATGAAAGAAAAAGGTCAAGCATATCAAGATAAAGCAAACTACAGCCCTATTCATATGCCTAAAAACACATCAGCTGGCGTGTTAATGGCAGCAAGTTTAACAGTATTTTGTTTTGCAATGATTTGGCATATTTGGTGGTTAGCTGTTGTTGGGCTAGTAGGCGGAATTGCCATTTTTATCAAACGTTGTTACACCAGCGATGTAGATTACTATATACAACCTGATGAAATTGCACGCATTGAAGCTGCATATAATTCAAGTGGCGTTAAGGAGTTAAAAGCGTGAGTACACTTTCTGCAAATTTAGACTCTGTATCACACGATGATCATGCCCACGCGCATGATCACCACGATACTTCGGGTGATACCGTATTTGGTTTTTGGTTATACCTAATGACCGATTGCCTACTGTTTGCCTCGTTTTTTGCCACTTACGCTGTGTTATTTATGAACACAGCCGGTGGCGTATCGGGTAAAGATATTTTTGAACTCGACTTTGTAGCAGTAGAAACTGCAGCACTACTGATTAGTAGTATTACTTTTGGTTTTGCCATGATTGCCGCTCAAGGGCAAAAAAAGGCACTAACACTGACTTGGTTATTTGTTACGTTTTGTTTAGGTGCTGTGTTTATTAGTATGGAAGTATACGAATTTCATCACCTAATTGTGCATGGCAATGGTCCACAACAAAGTGCCTTTTTAACATCGTTTTTCTCATTAGTTGGCTTACATGGTTTACATGTAACAGCGGGTCTAATTTGGATGACCATAATGATGATTGAAGTTGCTAAACGCGGCTTAGGTAAAGCAACCGTAACGCGTTTAAGCTGCTTAAGCCTATTTTGGCACTTCTTAGACATTGTTTGGATTTGTGTATTTACCGTTGTTTATTTAATGGGAGCAATGTAATGAGCCACAGCGAAACGCATGCGTTAAAGCAAACGCAAAGTGATCATCATGATGAATCTCATGGCAGTGTTAAAACTTACTTAATTGGCTTTGTGCTATCGGTAATTTTAACTGCTATACCGTTTTACATGGTAATGGAAGGTGACTTTTCAAAAGCAACAACGCTTTGGAGCATTGTTACTTTAGCAATCGTACAAATTTGGGTGCATTTAAAATACTTTTTACACCTTAATTTTACCACCGAAGATGGCCGTGCAAGTACTTTCACATTCCTATTCAGTGCTCTGATCATCGTAATGGTTGTTGGGTTATCTGTTTGGATCATTTATGAATCTAACGCAATGATGATGTACTAGGAGTTGAAGATGTTTCGTCGTTATTTATCAGTGACAAAGCCGGGTATTATTATGGGCAATTTGATCAGCGTAGCGGGCGGGTTTTTACTTGCTTCGCGCGGTGATATAGACCCATGGTTAATGATTGCCACATTAATTGGTTTGTCGCTAGTGGTTGCATCAGGTTGCGCTATCAATAATGTTATAGATAGAGACATAGATGTGGCCATGGCGCGTACTCGTACGCGGGTTACAGTAACGGGCGAAATGTCGGCCTTTGCTGCACTTAGTCACGGTATTTTATTGGGTGTTGTGGGCTTTGGTTTACTTATCGCCTACACCACTCAAGCCGCGGTATTTTTTGCAGCCTTTGGCTACGTAATTTATGTAGGGGTTTATAGCCTCTACATGAAACGCAACTCAGTATATGGCACTTTTGTAGGCAGCCTTTCTGGCGCTGTACCGCCAGTAGTAGGTTACTGCGCCGTAACAGGGCAGTTCGATATGGGCGCATTAATACTGCTAGTTATGTTTAGCTTGTGGCAAATGCCGCACTCTTACGCTATTGCTATTTTTCGCTTTAAAGATTATCAAGCTGCAGGTATTCCTGTATTACCAGTAGCGCAAGGTATCGACAAAGCAAAACGCCATATCGTACTTTACATTGCTGTATATGCCCTAGTTGTGATGTTACTGCCAATTACTGGCTACACAGGTGCTGCTTTTATGGCTGTTGCTTGTATTACCAGCTTTTGGTGGTTGCTAATGGCGCTACGTGGTTATCGTCGTAATATTGATATGAGTAGCTGGGCACGTAAAGTGTTCGCATTTTCAATTATTAATATTACAGCGTTAAGTATTGCTATGGCTGTTGATTATCATAGTGTTGCTCCACAGCTATTAACGCTTACCTAATTTAAAAATTTTTAACTATTCCAAAGTTAATCCAAAGGCTCGAAAGGGCCTTTTTTTATGCCTAAATATTAAAATAATTGAACATCAGTACTCTCGCCCTTTTACTTTCTAAAATCATCAGCATTGTAATAAAGTGGTTTAAGGGTGCCGCAGTTAATAAATTTATAGGTAAGCTCATTTTCAGCTGGGACACGTTTTGAGGTACGAAGCTTTTGCATACATGCATTAACTAAATCAACAAAAATAAGATGGTTATAGCTCGGCGCTTGTTGAATTTTATGAATATAAATACGCTTACTCCCGCCCAGATTAATCATGTCGTAGTCTTGCCATTGCGATGATTCACTTAAATCTTTTAGATCTCTGGCATACAGTTGCTTACTCAGTTCAAGCTCTTTTTTTGAGTAAATTAAACTACCACCTTGTTGATAATCACCCTCGTAAATGTCGGTAATAATCGTAATTTCTTCACCACGCATTAAATGTTGAATATTAAACGCTTGTGGCTTAACCGTGATTAGTTCAGCATTTCTAACAAAGTTTAAGAGTGCGACATCGGGGTTTCCTATTTTATAAACAACTTGCACATCATCTGGAGAATTATAACTAGGTAAGTTAATCGCAATTATAGATGAGCCTTGATTAACCAAAGCCATAGGATGCTCAGCATTGTAAGCAGGGTCTACCGGTGGAAGTTCTACTTTTTCTTCTTCAGCTGCGGCAAAGCCACTTAAAGTAACTAGTAATAAAGTAAGTAGTAGGCGCATTATAATCTCAATTAATTTATGAGCTTAAATTGTAGTATAAAATATATATTACATTGAGTTAATTACACTTAATACTTAAATGCCAAGCATTGTATAAAAGGCTCAAATGAGCCTTTTATACAATTTCAGGTAATCTTAAAGCGACATTAAAATAAGCACTATTTAATTGCTTTTTTTACTTCTCGCCAATCTATTATTTTAAAGTTTTGAGGTTGCTGTGGCATACGATTATAACCATCTTGTACAACTAAAATACCTTCAGGATAACCCGGTAGGGACTTAGATGTTACTGTTAACCCGTCGGTTTCTGATGAGCCATCAATACCATTAACCAAATCACTTATTACATTAAACTTACCCGTAAACTCTAAGCTAGGTGTTTTAATGCCCGCAGTATCATTATTTATTTTATACAGTACGTAGCTGTTATCACCTTGGCTGGAAACAACTAAATAACGTGTTTTGTCGCTGTGGTAAATTTCCATACCTTCAACATCATCAACAAGTTGCTCATTTATACCTTGCAGCATAACCGGTGTACTGCCTGCCGTTGGCTCTGCACCTATAAACCAAATACCGGCATCTTCTTCGCCTACAAATAATTGTCCCAGTTCATCATCTGCACTACAGCCTTCTGGTTGGCTTGGTAGGTTAAACTCGCGAACAAGTTTGCCTGTTATTTTTTCGTTATCCTCACTGATTTTATATTGCTGATACAGCCCCGATTTATCATTTACAAATACATAGTTCCCCGTATTTGACGAGTACATACATAAGCCATAAATTTCATCAAGATTGGTAGGAATATCAGCAATGTACTTCACACTATTATTAGCTTGTACTGTAAATAGACTAATACCGTTAAGCGTTCGGTTACTAGCAGTTATTAATGTATTGGTACTGTTTTTAATCGTGCTATTTTGTCGCAGGTCTACGTTATTTAAACGACCAACTTCAAGTGACTGTTCAAGCTTGCCATTTAGGCTGTATACCATTAGTCCACGGCGTTTATCGGTGCCTAAAATTAAGCTGTTTGCTGCATCTTTAGGGTTAACCCAAATTGCCGGATCGTCTGCTGCATCACCAAATGCTTGAACGGGGGCCGTTTGTGCACTTGCCTTTATTTGAGTGATTGATTGAGTGTTGGTTTTTAATGGTTTTTTGATAGGTGTTACAGGTAATGTACTTTTAATATAAGCGCCTGTTTCGTCGTTATACAGCACTGCCGTTGCCGCGTTGTTACTTGTGTAATTTACCGCTACCGATTCCAAGCTCAAGTCACCATTTAACATCCAGTTATTAAGCATTTTACTAATTGGATCATAAGCATACACAGTATTGTTTTTGGTACTAGTAAACCAGATAATACCATCTTGCGAAGCTGAAATAGCTCCTAGTTCACTGTGTAACTTTCCAAAGGGGGCGACTAAAGCAATCGGTTTTTTATCTGCTTGCGATTCCGCGTTCGCGTTTATTGCCCAAATGCCTACTTCGCTTTCACTTACATATAAGGTATTTGTTGTTGTACTTACAGCACAACCCGACGCCTCACTAACGCCAGAAAATTCACGTTCATTTACGTTAACCGCTTTATTATTCGCTGTATCAAAAATAATAGTTTCGGTAATTAGCCCGCGTACATCAGGTACAAATGCCGATATTGATTCACTCGCTTTATTAGCAAATAAACACACCGTATCGGGTTGTGCTTGTGGTGGGTTAATGCGGGTTAGT
>NZ_AUTL01000028.1:0-1694 GCF_000498015.1 Pseudoalteromonas sp. TAE79 | reverse complement strand
TCATTGCGGCGGTTAATAGTAAATACAGCGGAAAAGCCCAGCGAGCGGTAAGTAAGTGACGTTTATTTTGATTGTCGACCACGGTTACATGAAACTGACGTGGTAAACATATA
The DNA here is from genome assembly GCF_000498015.1 of Pseudoalteromonas sp. TAE79. Lineage (NCBI taxonomy): Bacteria > Pseudomonadati > Pseudomonadota > Gammaproteobacteria > Alteromonadales > Pseudoalteromonadaceae > Pseudoalteromonas > Pseudoalteromonas sp. TAE79. The sequence continues at coordinate 1,581 of NZ_AUTL01000028.1, read as the reverse complement.
ATAGCCGCCGCAGCCATTAAAGACTGACCAATAAAGTTAAAACTAAAAAAGTTAAAGTTAGTCCAGTGATCCCAAATCGATTCGGTTACTTTATTTGAAGTAGGCTCTGGCATATTAAATAAGGTGTAAACAGCAAGGCCTGCTACAGCAATAAGTGCAATAAGTTTAATCATTGATTCAAACGCGACAGCAAGCATTAACCCAGAGCGATACTCTGTTACGTCCACTTTGCGGGTACCAAAAAATATGGCAAACAAAGCCATAATTAATGTGGCAGAAAGCGCGAGCATATCACCGGATATTTTAGTACTACTTTGCAGCAGTAAAAAGCTGGTACTGAGCGCTTTTAATTGCAGTGCAATGTAGGGAATAGTCGCTAGTAACGCGATTACAGTAACCATAATCGCCGTAGTTTGGCGTTTGCCGTAACGAGCTGAAATAAAATCGGCAATAGTGGTTATATTTTGCTTTTTGCTTACTAATACCAGTTTACGTAAAAACCCTTGGCCGAAAAAAAACAACAAGGCAGGGCCAAGTAAAATGGGTAAATAACTCCAACTGCTGGTGGCCGCTGTACCTACCGAGCCGTAATAAGTCCACGACGTACAATAAATGCCTAATGACAGTGAATATACAAAAGGATGGTGGCTAATACGCTTTGCCAAAGGTGTTGTTTTATCGCCCCAGTTGGCAAGCCAAAACAGCACACCTATATAACTTAAAGCAACAATAATGAGTACGGCAGTCATGTTGTTATTAAACCTTATTATTTTAAATAGTGCCTCAACCCTATGAGGAATTAACACAATACCAGAACTCCTAGCGAGTGTGCGTGCAGATTTTTATTTCCAAATGGTATTTGTTTTTTAAGTTGTTGAATTTAATTGGTTAAATTTAAATTTGTAATTATATTAGACTAATGTCGCAGTATTAACTAATTTGTAACATTTCCTGTATTTTAAATATCCATAAATGATTAACTTTATGTAATTAAAAGGTTTTTGGTTTTTTAAATAAAACTCAATCTGCAGTTTACGTAAACGTTAACAAGCTGTTACGACTATGGTCTCAATTCAATATTTAACCAGCGTTGCTAAATTGGTAAGCGAAGATAAAAAACCACTCATCGCGATATTGCGGTGCTTAAAGGGGAAAACAAAAATGGCTTTTAAAGATGAAGAACAAGCAAAAGCTTATTGGGCAGAAAACATTTCACTGTTATTTAAACTATTAGCAGTGTGGTTTATCGTGTCTTTCGGCTTTGGCATATTACTGGTTGATGTACTTAATGAAGTGCGTTTTTTTGGGTTTAAACTTGGCTTCTGGTTCGCCCAGCAAGGCGCGATTTATACCTTTGTTGCTTTGATTTTTGTGTACGTTTTCAAAATGAATACGTTAGATAAAAAATACGGCGTAGACGAATAGGAGCTAAGCAATGGATGTTCAAACACTCACGTTTATAATTGTTGGTTTAAGCTTTGCGCTTTATATCGGCATAGCAATTTGGGCCCGAGCGGGTTCAACTAAAGAGTTTTATGTAGCAGGCGGCGGCGTACCTCCTCTTGCTAATGGTATGGCAAC